>NZ_QTLP01000030.1:0-45653 GCF_003635405.1 Parabacteroides sp. AF39-10AC
TCAGACTTACAAAGCTGTATGCTTAATCCCCCAGGTTTATCGGGTGAGCCCTATACATCCTTATTCGGGGGATAGTTTTAGAAAGCCTAAAATGTTACACAGCACAAGTGCTACTTCGTTTTTTTACAGCACATTGATCTATTTTACATAACCGGGTTCTCGGTTCGATTTCCTAACTTTGTATCATTAAAAATTGAGCCGTATGGAAAGAGAAATATTCAGCGTGTTGTTCTTCATTAAGCGTAGTAAAACGTTAAAAACGGGAAAGTACCTCTGCGTGTGAAATTCTATCAGATTTACCAAGACTTGGAATTGGAGGAAAAGATTGTCTCCGCACGTGCCATAGTAAACCGCTATCAGGGAAAGGACGAAACTTTCAAAACATTATATAATGTGTTCAAGGAGTATAACGACAACTTGGAAACTCGAATGAAACAGATCCCCAATATCCAACTTAAATTGACCCCCGATTTATTTTTCCTAAAATACAAAAAAAACATCACATAATCAGTTTATTAGTTTTCGATTTGTGCTGGGTTTATAATTTTTATTTACTGCCAATATAGTCATTCATTTCTTCCCGCAAATTTTGCGTATGGACTCTCCGTGCAGCTCAATTCTTACGGCTAGGTGAGTTATTCTGTTCATGACTGCGCCGGCTATTGTCTCCTTGCCGATGACATCATACCTGTCTTTGACCGGCAATTGTGATGTAATCAGTGTTGATTTCTTACCATATTGGTCTTCGATGATGTCCATCAGATGCATTCTGCTTCCGTTGTCCAACGGCTGCAAGCCGAAATCATCCTGTATAAGCATATCTGTCCTTTCTATTTTTTTCTGCTCCTACAGGATGCTACCTTTTACCTTGGTGGCCTTCAACTGCCCTAAAAGTCTGGAAGTATTGGCATACAGTACTTTCAATCCTTTCTGGCAGACTCTGTATCCCAAGGCTGTGGCAATGTAGCTCTTTCCTGTACCGGAGCTTCCCATGACAAACAAGTAGCACACCTCCTTGACAAATCTTGTTCATGCTGATTGATTTATTGGGAATACTATCTGTTTTGTCTATTTAATAGATTAATGTAGAATTATGAACTGATTCTGTAACTCTTTTAATGTTTTTTGGGTGGGGCAATTTAAATTGGATTTTGGGGAACTCTTTAGATAGGACAATGGGGGGACAGTTTATACCAAATTTTCCACCTGTCAATACACAGAAGAATTTTCATTGTTTATTACCGAAAAATAGAAGCAGTCTCTACAAAAAAAGACTGCTTCTGCTTCATTTCTAAAACAAATCAAAAAACAAATATGCTCAACTATTAATCTTAATTTTCTTTTAAGAAACGGATGATAACACAGGTTTGTCTGATACGGAAAACAAGTGTTCACTAAGCGCCTTCAAAGCATGCACTTTATCTTCCGCTTTCATCACCAACGATACATTACTACTACTTCCGCCGTATGAAATCATCCGTACGGGAATATCTTTCAATGCATTGATGATGCGTGCCTCAAAACCGACATTTTGCCATTCTAGGTCACCAACAACACAAACAATCACCATATTCTTTTCGACTGTAATCGTTGCGTATTTCCGTAATACACCCACAATCTCGTCTATATGCTTGTCATCATCAATCGTTACGGAAACCCCGATATCGGAAGTGGTCACCATGTCCACCGGCGTATTGTAATTATAGAACGTATCAAACACGATGCTCAGAAAATGAGGTGTCGGTATCGTATGGAGCGACTTGATCTTGACATACGTGATGTTGTCTTTGGCGGCAACAGCTTTGATCGTACCCTTTTCCACCGTATTCGAGATCAATGTACCCGACGCATTTGGCTGCAATGCGTTCAAGAGGCGTACCGGTATGTTCTTTTCCTTGGCAGGCAGGATGCAAGTCGGATGTAGTATCTTGGCACCGAAATGTGCCAACTTAGCGGCTTCGTCGAAGTTCAACTGCCTAACAGGAGCGGTGTCATTGACAAACCGTGGATCGTTGTTGTGCATCCCGTCAATATCCGTCCATATCTGTATCTCTTCTGCTTGGATAGCCGCTCCAATTAGAGAGGCGGTGTAATCGCTTCCTCCTCTTTCCAAGTTGTCAATGCTGCCGTAAGCATTCCGGCAGATGAAACCTTGCGTAATATATATTTCTGCCTCTTTGTTTTGCTCCAAAAGTGTATTTAGGTGTTTAGCGATATATTCCATGTCCGGTTCATTGTCCATTGTAATTCGCATGAAGTTCAACGCAGGCAATAAAACTACCTTCACTCCTTGTTCTTCCAGATAGCAGGTCATCAGAAAGGTTGATATTAGCTCACCCTGCGCCAAGATTTCCTTTTCATCGAACATGCTGAAAGGCATATTAGAGAAAGACCAGACATGTTGAGACCGTTCAAGCATGTATTGCATGGCCCTTTCTTTGTAGGTATCGCTTTGGTATAATTCTTCTATATGATTGACATAAGCTTGTTCCAAAGCAGAAAGGATCGCATTGGCTTTTCCCGGATCTTTCTTATGGAAACACTCAGATATCTCCACTAAAGAGTTTGTTGTCCCTGCCATGGCAGAGAGTACTACTATTTTCTGTTCCTGATCGCAAATGATTGATGCGACATTCTTGATCCGCTGGGCAGAACCGACTGAAGTACCACCAAATTTTAATACTTTCATTAGACTATCTGATTTTTGATTTTACTTTTTATACATTGAATCTGATCACGAACGTGCTACCTTTACCGACTTCGCTTTCGATACGGATCGTACCACCATGAGCTTCCACAAAGTCCTTGCTGATGGCAAGTCCCAAACCGCTACCTTGTACTTTTGTTCCCGGCACACGGAAATAGTGGTCGAAAATACTTTCGTGGTAACGCGAGTCAATGCCCTTTCCGAAGTCCTTGACATAGATCTCGACGGCTTTGTCGATCTGTCGTGCACCGATGATAATCCGTCCGTTCTCCGACGAATAACGGATGGCGTTCGATAACAGGTTGGTCACAACCCAAGCAATTTTCTCGCTGTCGACAAACAATTTGGTGATCTTTTCAGGATACTCCACTTCGATCTGACAGTTAAAACGCTCGGCCTGTACCCGGTTCGCCTTGATGGCATAGTCGATCAGTTCGATCGGTTTGGTAATCTTCGGATTCAGGTAGAGCTTACCGCTTTCTACCTGTGACATCTTCAACAATTCGCCAGTGATCTCCAACAAACGGTTGCTATTTTCCTTTATGTTCTTGGAAAGGCTCTCCTGTTCTGTATTCAGTTTTCCGATCCGATTGTCTTCCAGCAGTTCCAAGCTCATCATGATAGCCGATATCGGTGTCTTCAGTTCATGAGAGATCGTTGAAATAAAGGTTGTCTTTGCAATATCTTTTTCTTTAAATTCGGTCACGTTCTTCAACAGGATCACATCCCCGACATACTTACCCTCCAGTCCAGTCTGCCTGTTAACGTTGATCGGGATGTATTTTACTTGAAAATAGCTTTCCTTGTTGTCCGCATAGATTTTCAACGGATCCTTATTGTCATCGGGATGTACCAACTGGCGGATCAAACGGCGCAGCAGATCATTTTTTAACGCCACTTCGGGAGCCGGTTTGTCGATAATGTTTTCCCGTGTCAAATTCAAAACAGTCAAAGCCTCGTCATTGACAAACAAAATCTTCCGTTCCTTACTCAAGCCTATGATAGGTTCTGCAATGCTGTTGATAATTGTTTCTATATATTTTTTCCCTTGCAGGATATCTTCCAGCGAACTGTTCCTGTATTCGGCCAAGCGCTCGGCCATCTCGTTGAACAACGTGGCTATTTCCTTAAACTCCGGTTCATTGCCCAAATTGAGCCGTTTGCTGTAATTGGCATTGGTGATTTCCTTGATGCCATCCGTCAATTTCCGGATCTGTACGCTGACCGAGCGTGGCAGGCGAGCCAAAAAGAGGAAGGCGATCACGATACAAGCAATCCCTACCGTCCAGATCCAAAAGAGAGACCTTTCCGCCGTGTGGACAGCCACTTCATTCTTCTCATAAATGGCAGACATATTGACTGCCATAATGGTATAAATCGTCTGGCGTATCTGCCGAATCGATTCATCATCCATGTCATCCAACGCCTTTTCACAGTTCGAACTTAATCGGTTAGTCAGTATGTCTTCATCCTTCTCTGTCAGATTTTTTTTCTGAGCTTCCAACCCGGCCTCAAACTCTTTTCGGGCATTCGGATTTTCCCGAATGGCATCCAGTGACTCAAGCATCTGACGGGAATAAAGGAGTGAATTATAATTATCCGCTAGGATATTCTGCGTGTCATCCGATACATTATGAATGTTTTTTATAGCCAATCCACCTAATAAAGTGATCAGGACAAATAAAAGTCCTATCCCATAAGTCAACTTTGTTTTTATATTCATATTCATGGAAGGATTTTTATGCTAATATTATTAAATCAATGCCTAATTGAGCCAACTCTTCTAACATGTTCCGATAGTGAACCATCGCAAGGATAGCGGAAGGATATTTTAAAGCTGGTCGTCCGATACATAGCGTACTGATTTGCTTTTCTTTACAAACCTGTACGATCGCATCCGTTATATGTGGGGATTGCACTTGAATGATTTCTCCTCCAAGTTCCGTTGCCAACTTGAAATGGTTAAGCAAATGCCTTTGACTTGCCAACGGAATCCTGTCGGAACTTTCTCTTGGGGTTTGTACATACAGTACAAAAAACTTGGAATTATATCGGGTTGCCAACCGTGCGACTTTCCGTATGATCTTACGGGGAGTTTTCTCATTACTGCTGATGCAGGCCATAAACCTTTCGTGGCGTACACCGAGATTCTCTGGAATGGTATTCTCCACTTTTTTTTCTACCCGCAAAGCTACCTCTTTCAATGCCAACTCCCTAAGCTGAAGAATATGTTCAGCCTTAAAGAAATTATTTAATGCTGTTTGTATCTTATCGGGTTTGTATATTTTTCCGGCTTTTAACCGAGCCAGCAATTCGTCAGCGGTAAGGTCTATGTTGACCACTTCATCAGCCTGCTCCAGTACGATATCAGGAATACGTTCCTTGACCTCAATGCCAACCACGTCCTGCACCATCTCGTTAAGTCCTTCTATATGCTGAATATTGACCGCCGTGATCACACTGATACCGGCATCCAGTATATCCATGACATCCTGCCAACGCTTTTCGTTCTTACTGCCTTCGACATTGGTATGAGCCAATTCGTCAACGATGACAACTTCAGGATGGATACTGAGAATCGACTGCAAGTCCATCTCTTCGATCTCTTTTCCTTTATAAAATATCTTGCGGCGGGGGATGATAGGCAATCCTTCCACCAATGCCTCCGTCTCGACTCGCCCATGTGTTTCTATATAACCGATCTTGACATCGATACCGCTTTCCAGTAATTGGTGGGCATCTGATAGCATCCGATACGATTTACCTACACCGGCAATCATGCCGATGTAGATTTTAAAATTGCCACGACGAGACTTTTTCAACAAATCTAAAAAATGTTGTACACTTTGTTCTCGGTCCATGCGTATTATTATATCAAGGTCTTAAAGAAATTCCCAAGACAAGATGGGCATCCTCCATACGAGGGTTCCAAATTGCCTGTGTAAAAATAGGTAATGAGAAAGAATCCGTGATTTTGATATCTTTCGTTGCTTTCAATGCAACATTCGTTACTGCAAATCCACTATTTACATCACCTCCATACGTAGTTATTCCCGCATCATACGGAAGAACACCACAAGTTGCATTCAGATCGACGCCCTTCACTGTGAATGGAAAATTCAACTCCACATAAGAAGAATAGTTTTGGTTTCCATTTTCATCTTTGTCTTGACCGGCAAACATGAAATTCCAAGTGATAGACAAAGGTAACTTCTCAATAGGCAAAGTGTAAGCCAAACCTGCTTCAAAATGGTGATCTGTTTCATGGCTTTTGAAGTTAAAATAACGGCAAGAGCCTTGCCCTGCCCACCATAAGCTAGCGACAGACAATGTAGGACCAGCTGATCCGAATGTATACGCTGCCGTTAAATCTATCTCTTTAGCCGCAGGCATAGATGTAGAGTTTGCTCCCTGAAAATCGGTAGATCCCCAGGCTGTCAAAGAGAAATTACCTACCCCCAGTGATAGTGTCGGCTGGAAGCTAGCACCAGTTTGGTAGAAACCACGCCAAATATAGGAACTTACCAAATCTCCCTGTACAGAAAAACTTACTTTACCATCCTCTTCCTGTGCATTAGCCAACGTAGAAGATGCCATTGAGAATACAACTGCCAAGGCTGCTACTTTTTTTACGAATGATTTCATAACCTAAATCTAATTGACTTATTAAAAATTTGTTATTTGTTATTTGATGCTTGATCAAGCGCAACATTTAATTTCAATACATTTACTTTCTCCGTTCCGAACATACCCAATAACGGTTTCTCAACATGAGAATTGACGATACCCATTACCTTTTCTTCCGACCATCCACGAGCGTCCGCTACACGTTTGGCCTGTGCATAAGCGGCTTTCGGTGAGATATGGGGATCCAAACCGGAACTGCTGGCCGTGATGATTTCAGCCGGAACTTTTTCACGGGTTAGGTAAGGATGATGAACCAAGAATGTATCAATACGTTCTTCCAACAAAGCTAAATGTTCTTCATTGGAAGGTCCCTTGTTACTACCTGCCGAACTGGATGCATCGTAACCGTCACCAGCATGGGAAGGACGTCCCCAGAAATAAATATCTTGCGTGAAATTCTGACCAACATTGGCGGCCCCCACTACTTTTCCATTCAATGTAACCAGTTCGGCATTACCCTTATTCGGTCCTGCCACTTGGGCAAACAACCACAAAACGAAGATGTAGAAAACACTGAAGAACAAACAAAATGCAATTGTCAGTCTTAATGATTTAAAAAGATTTGATATCATAATGAATTATTGTTTTATTTTCTTAACCTTCCTCCTATCTTCATACAGAGGGAGGAAGGTTTTTAATATTGATTTTACTTTTACATGAATAAACTTACAATCATATCTATCAACTTGATACCAATGAACGGGGCAATTACACCGCCCAAACCGTAGATCAGCAAGTTGCGACGAAGCAATGCGGAAGCACCGATCGGTTTATAAGCCACACCACGTAATGCCAGAGGGATCAGAATCGGGATGATGATCGCATTAAAGATGATCGCACTCAGGATCGCTGATTCCGGACTGTGCAGGTGCATGATGTTCATCGGGGCCAATGCCGGGATCGTAACCATGAACAGAGCTGGTACGATAGCGAAATACTTGGCCACGTCGTTAGCGATACTGAAAGTAGTCAGCGTACCGCGAGTCATCAGCAACTGTTTACCGATTTCGACAATCTCGATCAGTTTCGTTGGGTCGTTGTCCAAATCAACCATATTACCAGCTTCCTTGGCAGCCTGCGTACCACTGTTCATTGCGACACCAACGTTTGCCTGAGCCAAGGCCGGGGCATCGTTCGTACCGTCCCCCATCATGGCGACCAGCTTACCGTTTTCCTGTTCCTTACGGATATAGTTCATCTTGTCTTCCGGTTTGGCTTCGGCGATATAATCGTCTACACCGGCTTTTTCAGCGATATATTTTGCGGTCAACGGGTTATCACCGGTTACCATTACCGTCTTCACACCCATCTTACGCAAACGTTCAAAACGTTCTTGGATACCCGGTTTGATGATATCCTGTAACTCGATCACACCAATGATGAAATCATCCTGTGAAACAACCAGCGGAGTACCGCCGTTACTCGTGATCTTCTGAACCAAATCGGCCACTTCTTTCGGATATTTGTTGCCGGCAGCCTCACTCATCTTATGAATAGCATCAAAAGCTCCTTTACGGATGCGAGTACCGTTTGCCAAATCCACCCCTGAACATTTAGTTTCTGCCGTAAACTTGATCATCTTTGATCCGGATGTATTCAGATCATGTACACGTACACCTTTTTCACGTCCCAGTTCCACGATTGACTTACCTTCGGGTGTATCGTCAGAAAGAGAGGACAGTAGACAAGCTTGTACAAAAGAGTGTTCGTCAATGCCGGATACCGGATAGAATTGGGTTGCTTTACGGTTACCGATCGTGATCGTACCGGTCTTGTCGAGCAGCAAAGTATCAATGTCACCGGCTGTTTCAACCGCCTTACCGGATTTGGTGATTACATTAGCAGACAACGCACGATCCATACCGGCAATGCCGATGGCAGATAACAAACCACCGATCGTAGTCGGGATCAAACAAACGAACAAAGAGATAAAGGCTGCGATCGTAATCGTCGTGTTGGAATAATCAGCAAACGGTTTCAAGGTACCGCAAACAACAACGAATACCAATGTAAAACCTGCCAGCAAGATTGTCAAGGCGATTTCGTTCGGAGTTTTCTGGCGAGAAGCGCCTTCCACCAAGGCGATCATCTTATCCAAGAAACTTTCACCCGGTTCGGTCGTCACTTTCACCTTGATCTGGTCGGACAATACTTTCGTACCGCCTGTTACAGAACTCTTGTCTCCACCCGCTTCACGGATCACCGGAGCAGATTCACCTGTGATGGCGCTTTCATCGATAGAAGCCAGACCTTCGATAATTTCACCATCGGAAGGAATCGTGTCGCCGGCTTCACAAATAAAGATGTCGCCTTTCTTCAACTGAGAAGAACTGACCGTTTCGATCTTGTTACCGACACACAATTTGGCAGGAGTTTCTTCCCGGGTCTTACGCAAACTGTCGGCCTGTGCCTTGCCTCGTGCCTCTGCAATCGCCTCTGCGAAGTTGGCGAAAAGCAACGTGGCGAACAATACAATAAACACTAAGATATTGTAACCGAAAGATCCTTGTGTCGTATCACCGGTGGTAGCCGCCCAAATCGTAACAAACAACATGACGAATGTCACCACCTCCACGATAAACATGATCGGGTTACGGAACATCATCCGCGGATTCAACTTAATGAATGATTGCTTCAAACTTTCTATAACGAGCTTCTTTGGAAATAAAGAAGCAGTTTTGTTATTTCTCATCTTCTTAATCTGTCAATTAGTAAATACTAAAATATTCGGCGATCGGGCCTAATGTTTGTGCCGGGAAGAATGACAAGGCAGCAACGATGACGATTACGAAGAATGTCATCACACCGAATGTAACCGTATCAGTCTTTAATGTACCCGCACTCTCCGGAGTGTACTTCTTGTTTGCCAAAAGACCTGCAATAGCTACCTGTCCGACAATTGGCAAATAACGTGAAATGATCAGTGCCAAACCGCAAGTGTAGTTCCAGAAATAGGTATTGTCGCCTAATCCTTCAAAACCGGAACCGTTGTTAGCAGAAGAAGAAGTATATTCATATAACATTTCACTGAAACCATGGAAACCAGGGTTGTTCAACCAGCCACCCTCGCTCTCTACGAATTCAGGGGCATATACCCATACGTAGGAAGAGATAGCCGTAAAGATCAAAATCACGAATGGGTGAGCCAACGAAACGATCGTTGCAATCTTCATTTCTCGGGCTTCTACCTTTTTACCTAAGAATTCCGGCGTACGTCCGACCATCAAACCGCTGATGAATACGGCTATAATCAAGAATGCATAGTAGTTCATGAAACCTACGCCGACACCACCAAACCATGTATTGATCTGCATGTTCAACATCTCCACCATACCAGAAAGAGGCATTGTACTGTCGTGCATACCGTTAACGGAACCATTAGAGGTGACGGTCGTAGTCACAGACCACAAAGCGGTTGCGCCCGGACCCAGACGGGTTTCCTTACCTTCCATAGCACCGCAAGACTGGTCAATACCCATCTCGTCGATTTTCGGGTTACCTGCCATCTCATAGTGAACGTTACAGAATACCCCCAAAAGATAAGCAAACAGCATCACACCATAGATCACATAACCTAACTTTTTACGTTTCAGATAAAATCCCAAAGCAAATACCAATGCCATCGGAATGATCAGAATAGACCAACATTCTACAATATTGGTCAGGTAAGTCGGGTTTTCCAATGGGTGAGAAGAGTTTACTCCGAAGTAACCACCACCATTCGTACCTAACTGTTTAATCGGAACGATTGCAGCTGTAGGACCTTGTGAAACAGTTTGTTCAGCTCCTTCCAATGTCGGGATTGTCATTTTGGAGTCAAAGCCCATCGGCGTACCTTGTATGATCAGGATGAACCCCACGATCAGAGACATCGGGAAAAGGATACGTGTACAGCTGATCACTAAATAGTGCCAGAAGTTGCCGATTGTTTTAGTTGTTTTGGCGGCCATCGACTTCATAATTCCAGCCATGGCAGCCATACCTGTTGCAGCAGTGATGAACTGGAACAACATGATGACGAACAACTGTGTAAAATAAGTCAAACCGCTTTCTCCGCTATAGTGCTGCAAGTTACAGTTAACCATGAAACTAATACACGTGTTGAACGCCAAATCTGGACTTTGTCCGCTGTTCCCATCAGGATTCAAAGGAAGATATCCTTGCGATACCAACAGGATCATACCCCAGAAGAACCAAAATACGTTTATAATAAGCAGAGATTTCAAGAATGCCTTCCAATCCATCTCTTCATTGGGGTTGATACCCGCCAACTTGTAAATAAATCTTTCAATTGGAGCCATGAAACGCATGCAGTCGTTTCCCTCCTTATACACCTTGGCGATATGCTTTCCCAGCGGGTAACTGATAACCAGCAGCAGCAATATCTGCAATGCTACACCTAAAATTTCTGTATTCATCTTTTCACTTAAAAAAACTAATTACCATTAAAACTTTTCGGGCTTAATTAGGACATACATCAAATACCCGAAGATCAATAAGCAAAGTATAAACAGTGCTAAAAACATAATTTAATTCTCCTTTCTTACATTAAATTTTCTCAAACCAGTCCACACACTTGAAGAAAAACCAATAGCATGCTACACCGGTAGCACACAAGAACAAAAATGATAACGTATCTTCCATACTTGTCTTTTTTAATTGTTAATACTATTTATTTGTTTTCCACCCTACTATATGCCAAAGCTGTGCCAAAAAATCGAGTTCTTGCACAATACATTGTTTATCAGTTATATAATCAAAAAATAATATTATTATGTAATATGCTCAATCCTTTTCAAAAGGAAAAAGATATTTTCATTTTGAAAAGGTATATAAAAAACGCAAGCTGCCTGTTTTAGGTAAACCTACCGGGTATGCAAGAACAAAGTGTTCCACATTATAGTCCATAGGCTTCCATCTTCCTATAAAGTGTGGTTAAGGCTATCCCAAGAGGACGAGCAGCTTCGGGTTTGTATCCGTTAGTATGTTGGAGAACTTTCTGAATGTGGTGCTTTTCAACGCTGACTAGGTCCAATTCAATATTATTCCCCGTATTTTCAGATAATTGACATTTCCTTTCCATGGACATCGTTTTATGGCTGCCATATATTTTTTATGATCACTTTAAATCTCACCAAAATCTTTAGATATCTGCCCTGCACAGGCAGGCTTCCAACAATCGAAATTTCTCTTTTTAGCTAAAATCATGTTATTGATTATAGGCAATTCGCAACTTTCGCTGATATATAAAATAGCATGTCCTTGAGCTGTTGTTTTCAATTGTTTTCTTAATGTGTTCCAAGCTTCTGTATCAGAAATAAAATATTGCGATGCGGTAGACTCCGTTTCATACACCAGTTTGTATTCATTCAGCACCAATTCATTTTCCTGATTTGTCTTCTTTTGAGGATAGCATAAATAGGCAATTCCTGTCAAAAGGATGATTCCTGTAAAAGTATTCAGCAGATATTTAAAATAATAATCATTTTCGAAGACATAGAATTCATTGATGCTACCACATATACATACGCTAGCCACTAACAGTAATATTACCGTTATCCGTTGCTTTAAAAATTTCATCCGCATATTCTTTTCCATTTGTATCCTAATTTTTGAAATCAAATCCTTTAAATAAGCCGTGAATAAATTATATCCACGGCTCAAAAAGAAAAAAACAATTCAAATCTTTACAGAATGAATGGAGAAAAAGATTTTGGTACACATAAAACAACTTTAATTGCAATAATATATAATATGAAACTCATATCCTTCTATGAGCAACCAAGTACTTCTTGCAAGGCCACCATTTTTCAATCCTGTTTTTCAAAATGAAAAAATACCCCAAAACACCAATCCAGCTTGTTACTAGTAACAGAACGATAATCTTGTTTTTGATCCTTTGAGGAACATCTTTTTTTATTAAATTGCTGATTGCCCATACAGAGGCAAGCGAGCCTAACTGATAAATAAAAAATACCATTTTGTTTCTTTGTTGTTCTACATTGTTTCTTATAGCAGACAACCGAAGATGAATATTAATGATACTTTCTTCGGAAATCTAAACTGATAAAGATAATGCCAAAATCAGACCAATTTAAGAACAATAAACATAAATCACTATATATCAATAGATTAAAAATATCAATTCTAAATTGAAAGTAAAAAAAACAACTAAAATGAAAAACACTTTTTCATTTTGGTAATATTACTTAGGCTTCCCTATTTGCAAACATCTGTTTATCAATGACAAATACAAATTGGTATGGATTTTGCTTTGTGTTGTATATAATATTTCAAATATGAGATTATTTATCATTTCGAATAGGTTGCCTGTAAAAGTTACACGTTCCTCCGATGGAAAATTTGTTTTTTCACGGAGCGAAGGAGGGCTGGCTACAGGTTTGAAGTCATTGGACGTTGATTGTGAAAAACATTGGATTGGTTGGCCTGGCGTCTGCGTAGAACAAAAGACGGAAAAAGATGACATTTGCAGTCAATTGGAAAAAAATAATTATCATCCGGTATTCTTATCCGACAGGCAGTATGAAAATTACTACGAAGGATATAGCAACAGTACCCTATGGCCCCTCTGTCATTACTTTTTTGCTTATACGTTATATAAAAAGAACTTTTGGGAATCATATAGGGAAGTCAATGCTGTTTTTTGTGAAGAGATATCTCGGATAGTTGAACCTAATGATTGGGTTTGGGTACAGGACTATCAGTTAATGCTGTTGCCGGGCATGCTCCGTGAGAAGTTTCCCAACCTTCATATCGGGTATTTCCACCATATTCCGTTCCCTTCACATGAACTTTTCCGGATTCTGCCCGAAAGGGTCGAGATCCTGAACGGACTTTTGGGAGCCGACTTTGTCGCTTTTCACATTCACGATTATATGCGTCATTTCATCAGTGCGACGGAACGCATCCTTCATAAGAATTTCAATCTGGATGAAGTTCAAATGAATGATCGTGTAACCCGTGTGGATGCATTACCGATGGGGATAAACTATGATCTTTATCACAATGTGATAGCTGATGACAAAGTCCACCACGCAGTAGAGAAAACACGACTTCTATTTGGAGATCATAAGTTAATCATATCGGTAGACCGACTGGATTACAGCAAAGGAATATTGCACCGTCTTTACGGATTCGCCTCTTTTTTGAAAAATCATCCGGAATATCACGGGAAAGTGACATTGGCGATGGTTATCGTCCCCTCTCGCGACCATGTAGGCAGTTATGCCGAATTGAAAACCAAAATAGACGAGGAGATCGGTTCTATCAATGGAACTTACTCTACCATGAATTGGACTCCGGTATGTTATTTTTATCACGGTTTCTCTTTTGAGGAATTAGTAGCGATGTATTATGTTGCCGATATAGCCTTGGTAACCCCTTTGCGCGATGGTATGAATCTTGTGGCAAAAGAGTATGTCGCTACCAAACAAGATAATCCGGGGGTACTCATTTTAAGTGAAATGGCCGGTGCTTCGGTTGAATTGTCTGATGCTTTATTGATTAATCCAAACGACACGGACCAGATCGAACAAGCCATTTGCCGTGCATTGAAAATGCCATTGGAGGAACAAAGAGAAAGGCTTCAGCGAATGCAAGCCATCCTTTCGGTTCAAACCGTAAACAAATGGGCTGCGGATTTCATGAGAGAATGGCGGCAGACCGCAGAGAAAAACAAACGATTACAAAAGAAAAAGATCTCCGCACAAGACCAGAACGAAATCAAAACATTATATGACCAAGCGAAAAAGCGCTTGATTTTGCTGGATTACGACGGAACATTAACTGCATTCAAAAATCATCCGGAAGATGAAGTTCCAACACCTGCATTACGAGACCTGTTACAGCGTTTTTGTTCCGACTCTCGGAATCATGTAACCATTAATAGCGGGCGGGACCACTATACATTGGAGAAATGGCTGGGAGATCTTCCTCTGTCTTTTGCCGCCGAGCATGGTGCATTTTACAAGGAAAAAGGCGCATGGCATAAAAACATAGGCAATCGAGAGTGGGATTCGGAGCTATTGTTTATTCTAAATTTGTTTGTAAGCAAAACCCCGTACTCTCATCTTGAGACAAAAGAAGCTGCTCTTGCCTGGCATTATAGAGAATCGGACGCCTGGCTGGGAGAGCTGAGAGCGCAACAGCTAACAAAGGCTATAATGCCTGTTTGCCTGAAAAAGGGATTACAAATCATGCAGGGCAACAAAGTCGTGGAAATAAAATCTCCAGAATGCACAAAAGGTTCGGAAGTAGCTCGCCTATTATTGGCTTCCCGCTATGATTTTATACTAGCAATGGGAGATGACACGACGGATGAGGATATGTTCCGGGCTCTTCCAGTATCCGCCATAACAGTTAAAGTTGGAATTGTATCTGAAAAAGCCAAATACAATCTGTCCTCGCAGGAAGAAGTATTGCCTTTTTTGGAAAAACTGTCGGGTGAAGGTGTTAGTTACGGAACGACTTCCAAAAGCATAAAAGGTCAACTGAAAGCCACCGTTGATTTTTTTAAAGGATTGTGGACAAATAAAAAATAATTTTTATGGACAAGTTAAATTACGGAGTAATAGGAAATTGCTGCACTGCGGCTTTGATTTCGGATAAAGGCAGTATAGATTGGTTATGTTTCCCTAACTTCGACTCACCTTCCATCTTTGCATCATTGCTCGATCGGGAGAAAGGGGGATATTTCGGCTTCGAGGTTTCTCCGGATTATCAAATATCGCAATCGTATGTTCCTCATACAAATATTCTTTCGACCAACTTCGTATCAGAAGAAAATGAATTTGCCGTTGTAGATTTCATGCCTTGTTACCATCTGAGCGATGCGAGCAATTGTTATCGTCCGGCAGAGATCTACCGATATATCCGCAGAATCAAAGGTACTCCCCGTTTTAAAATCAACTATGAGCCGGCTCCGGACTATGCCCGTGGAAAGACAATTTTCAACACGACCTCGGAATATATAGAGACCTACTCTACTTCTAACAGCAAAGATAGGCAATATCTTTATTCCTCACTACCTTTGCACAACATCTTGGAACAGAAAGGAATCGTACTGGCTAAGGACGAGTTCTTGCTACTTTCATATAACGAGAAAGTAATACCTGTCAACATTGAGCGTGAGAAACTGGAATACTGCCGGACGCTGGTTTATTGGTTGAATTGGACTGACCGAACCAAGAAGTTTACGGTCTATAACGATGTCATTGAGCGAAGTCTCCTAGTTTTAAAATTGATGTCTTTTTATAATGGAGCCGTATTGGCGGCCATAACAACTAGCCTACCGGAAACGATCGGAGAAGTCCGTAACTGGGATTATCGTTTTTGTTGGCTGCGCGACGCCTCCATGTCCATTGAAACTTTGTTCCAGATAGGCCATGTGGAAGCCGCAAGGCGGTTCATGAGATTTGTCCAGTCTACTTTTGTTTCTCAACACGATACTTACCAGATCATGTACGGTATTCGCGGAGAAAGAAAATTGACGGAAGTTATTCTGGGACATCTTTCCGGTTATAAGAACTCACGACCCGTTCGGATCGGTAATGATGCTTACCACCAGCTTCAAAATGACTCGTTCGGCTATTTAATGGACCTGATCTACCAATACTATCGTTTGATGCCCGGTACATTGGACGAGGTGGAAGATATGTGGGAAATGGTAAAAAGTATCCTGACGAATGTGATGATTGACTGGAAAAAACCAGACAAAGGCATTTGGGAAATTAGAGGAAAAGGACAGCATTTTGTTTCCTCCAAAGTTATGTGCTGGGTCGCATTAGACAGGGGAGCTCGTATTGCAGATTTATTAAACAAACCGACATACCGGAGACGTTGGTCGGAAGAAGCGACCGTAATCAAAGAAAATGTCATGAAAAACGGTTGGAAAGAAGAGATGCAAAGTTTCTCGCAAGCCTACGGTAATTCCGACCTTGATGCGTCCTTGTTGTTAATGGAACCGTACGGATTTATCGATCCGAGAGACATACGCTACCATAAAACAGTGCAAGCGATAAAGAATGCGTTACTTTACAAAGGGTTGATGTACCGTTATAAATCTCATGATGATTTCGGACTTCCCTCTTCCGCCTTTACTATTTGTACGTTCTGGCTCATTCGTGCTCTTTATGTCATAGGAGAAAAAGAAGAAGCACGTAGTCTGTTTGAGGAAATGCTTCATAATTCAAATCACTTGGGACTTTTCAGTGAAGACATTGATTTTGAAACCAAGGAGCAACTGGGGAATTTTCCTCAAGCATATTCCCATTTGGCACTAGTCAATACCGCTATATTGTTTTCGGAAGAGGACATACGACTGTTTTTTAAATAAACCTTCTGTATCTCTTTCATTTTGGAAATATTTTTTCACTATGCAAGGGGCTACACTAATAAACGCATGAAGCATACTCCATATTGATAACTTCAAGACTTTTATAAGTAAATTACCATTATAGACCGGCCTTAACCCATATTTTTCTTTATCCAATCGTATCCACATATAGAAGAAAAGCATCATAAAGGAGCCCATCTCTGCCAAAGAAGAGGCAATTGCCGCCCCCGAGATTCCTAATTCCCTAGTGAATATCAAATAAAAATTTAAAGGAATATTGATTAATACCGCTATGGCAGCAGCCCAAGATAGAGCTTTTGTATGCGTTATCCCCACTAAAAAAGAACGTATCGCTAAAAATGGGAATGAAAACAACAATCCAAAGCTACGCCAATCCAAGTATAGGATTACCGCTCGATAAATATCCGAGGAAACGATCAGCTTCTTTAGTATAAATGGGGAAACCGTATGAATGAGAAGGTAAAGAAAGATAGCCAATCCCAAAAGGAAAAATAAGCCTTGAAAAAAGGTCTTGCCGGTTTCCTTGTAATCTTGCTCTCCATTCCTTCGAGCTACCATTACTTGCAACCCAATGCTAAACCCAAAACCAAGCATATAAATCGCCAAATAATAAATTCCGGCGATAGCGGACGCTCCTAATTCTATCTCTCCAACGTGGCCTAAGAAAACAGCATCCGTAATATTGATTAATTGTTCCATTAAGATGCTCATTATTACAGGAAAGTTGATGAGCCATATTTGTTTATATGTATAATTCATTGCTCAACTGTATAATAGTGCGATACAACATACCGCTTTTATGCAGTATGTTATTTCGTAATCCATAAAATAAAAGGATATAAAATCTCCGTGACAAATAAAGCTGTATTTGTCAAATAGCTGAATAGCTTTATTGGATAGGGCTAAAAGAAAAAACGGCTAAATAGACGTCTCTATCCAACCGTTCAAAAGATCTTCGCGATAATCTTTTGTGCTCACAGTCAAGGTTAAACTCGAAAAACATATAACTTCAAAATGAATTTATAACATCATTTTGTTTTGATGTTGGCAAAGGTAAGCCTTTAATTTGTAAATAACAATTTTTTATCATGTTTTTTTTACTATTATATCTTTTTTTTCTTCTCTAGAATATTTTCGTTTTAATTTATGGCCTCTCTTGTGCTCGGATATTCAAAAAAACGCAATGGAAAGTTCAAGAAATGAAAGCAGGGCATAAAAAGGGTGTGTCATGACACACCCTCTTGTGAAACCATAAAAAAGATTTTCAGCCACAATGGAAATAAGTATTGACCAGCTTCAACATCTCTTCCGGATTATTCTCTAGGTCCTTGCGTAAAGAAGCGTCATCATAAGATTCCAGTTTACGGATGATGCCGTCTATCATACTCGGACTAAATACGTTATATTTTTCAAAAACAGCACGCTGTTGTCTTAAACGGGCGGCTGAGGCTGCGCAACTGTCTGGGAGTTGATCCAATGTCTTTAGGCGATCTTGATTCTCTTCCTTATGAATATTCACGTTTACATAAGTCTTCTCAGCGATCTCCAAAGCATCGTCGATCTCAAAACCATGGCGGCACGCAACTGCCAATCCTGCCAATAATTGGTATAAATCAGCGGAGCCATCCGGTGAGCGCATCTCGACCGTTTGCTTTTGGCTCGTATCATAATGGCTGGCAGGTTCCAATGGGTTCGCCAAAGCACACATGTCCGTTTTTGCGGCCCAACCTAGCGGAACACGAACTAAAACTGAACGATTCCGATCTCCCCAACAAATATTCGTAGGTGCTTCTTGGTGTGGAACCAAGCGGAAATATGAGGTTGGGTTCGTATTTCCAAAAGCCGTAATAGAGGAAGCTAAGCACATCATTCCAGCGATAGCCTTACGGGCGGTTTCGGATAAGATACCATTCGCTAACATCTGATTCTTGCCATCTTTCATGATACGCATATGGACATGCAGACCGGAACCTGCTTTTCCCACCGTAATTTTCGGAGCGAAAGTGATGTTATATCCATATTCATGCGCTAGATTGCGGATCGCCCATTTAGCGATCATCAATTGATCCGCTGCATTTTCCGCAGGACATGGTAAGAACTCGATCTCATTTTGCTCATAGATCAAACCATTTAACGTAAAGTTACCAACTTCTGAATGACCATATTTAATTTGTCCCCCGGCTTGCGCTATGCAGTGCATGCACTCCGTCCGGAACTCATTGAACTTAGCGTAAGGAGCGGATTCATGATAACCTTTTTGGTCGGTAGCAGGGAAAACGCCTTCATCCGGTGCGATTACGTAATATTCTAATTCACCCATTGCCTCAAATTCCATTCCCGTCACCTCATGAAAAGCCTTACAAGCTTTATGCAAGGTATATTCCGGGGAACTTTCTAAGGGTTCTCCATCCTTATTGAAGAATGAGCAAAGCATGGTAAGCGTAGGTAATTCCGCAAACGGATCCTCGAAAGCCGTACGGAAACGGGGCACCACATACAGGTCACTACTTCCCGCCTCGATAAACGAGAAAAGACTAGAGCCATCCACACGCTCACCGCAAGTCAAGATCGCATCCAGATAGGCCGCATTGTTGATTACAAAGTTTAGTGTTTTCAAACGTCCGTCGCCTGCAGGATACATAAAATTAACCATCTGGATATCTTTCTCATAGATATAACGGATAATGTCCTCTTTCGTAAACTCGGACGCTGGCTTTTGTAAAAACTCCACTAATACGTTGGGAGTCATTTCTAGTTCTTTGTTCATGTCTTATATTGATTATGTTTATAGTGTAGAGAAAAACTTTCCTTTGGAACTGCTAACCGGAATCAAGCTAGAGATCGCTTCAGCAACCTCTATAGGTCGGTCAGACTCTATGATGTCCACACCTTGACGGATGATCATACGGTATGCTTCAGCACGACTTTCGGGTGTGGATAGTTTATCGTCGGAGGGAGCGGTAGATATCATGCACATGACACCTCTTTCATGTAACATATCGATCACCTCACGGACTTCGGGGGTAATCTTCGGACCTACGTAAGCCATGATATGATTCCAAGGTATACCGTTATCCTCATAGTCTTGAACCGCCTCTTTCGTTTTCACGAAAGCCTCAAACATGAAATTCGGATTTTTCTCGTAAAAGAAACGAGCCGAGGCACCATCATGAACCGTAATCATTACATAAGGTTCCGCTTGCATATCGGTAATCAACTGAGCAGTGCGCTCCATCGGAACATCCTTCTTATCAAGGATTAGGATTGTTTTTCCACGGGCCCAACGAATCGCTTCCTCTAAAGTCGGGATACGATAGTTTGTGATATTTCCTTCGGGATCCTTCAAACGGAAATTTTGCAATTCTTCCCAAGTATAATCAGAAACTTTCCCAGTCCCATTACTGGTACGCTCCAGTGTATCATCGTGGAAAAGGACGATAACACTATCTTTGGTTAACCTCGGATCTATCTCGAACGTGGCAGGAGTATAAGAGAGGGTATTTTCAAAGGTTTCCATACTGTTCTCAGGATAGCCTTTTCCCCGTCCACCTCGGTGTCCACTAATTAAAGGAATTCGGTCATCGGCATATTGGTAGAAAGATATCAAATCATCTACATTTGATATCTGTAGCGTATTCATTCCGTTGTATTCAAGCTCCTCCTTTGGCGTGTTCAATACGCAAGAACCACAAAGCAGGGCCAGCATTAAAAATCTGGCGGATAAATTGATTTTCATTTCACGATCGTATTTTAGGTGAATGATTCTTTCTATCCGCCAAACTTACACAAAATAAATGATTTTACAGAGTTAGCACCTTAATATTCGTCAACTTTCTGGTCTACACGGAACTTATCCAAACGTGCTTGCAGGCGAGTTTGGATATCAGCATATTCCGGATTATCGTATAAATTATTCAGCTCATTCGGATCACTTTGCAAATCGTAAAGCTCATTGCAATTAATCGCGTCATTATGCTCATTCTTCTCTCCATAGAAATGGATCAATTTATAACGACTGTCACGTACGCCATCGTGGCGACGTACCATATGGATAGCTGGATAATCATAATAATGATAATATAGATACTCACGCCAATCTCTTGGTGTCTCGCCTCCAAACAAGGGGACTAAAGAAGTTCCTACCATATAATCAGGTTTCTCGATACCGGCTATATCCAGATAAGTCGGGGCATAGTCAATGTTCTGTACTAAGGCCGTACATTCACTTCCCGCCTTGATTTTAGCAGGATAACGGATAATCAACGGCGTACGGAAAGATTCCTCATACATGAAACGTTTGTCGAACCAGCCATGTTCACCCATGTAAAAACCTTGATCCGAGGTATAAACGATCACGGTATTATCCATAAGCCCTTCTTTTTCCAGATAGGCGATCAAACGCCCTACCTCATCGTCAATCGATTTGATGCAACGTACGTAATCCTTGATATAACGTTGATATTTCCATTTAACCAAATCCTCACCTTTCAGGTTCTCGTTAATGAATTTTTCGTTACGAGGCTTATAAGAAGCGATCCAAGCCTCCCGTTGTTCCGGGGTCATACGATCCAAAGAGGCCTCCCAACCACCAATATTCCATTCCTTTTTATAAGCCTCCTTATCTTTAAGCTCATCTACCTTCAAATCATAAACCAAAGTCATATTTTTGTCTATACTCATCTCTTGTGTACGTGCGGCATCGCAACGAGTAGCATAATTATCATTGAAAGTATCTGGATATGGGAACTCTACATCCTCATATAAATCCATATATTTCGTATCCGGCATCCAGTTACGATGTGGAGCCTTATGATGAACCAGCAGGCAGAAAGGCTTATCCTTATCCCTCTCTTCCAAAAACTCGATAGCGTGATCGGTCGTAAGGGTCGTCGCATATCCCTCTTCTTTTACATACTTGCCATTCGATTCATTGCTTTTAAACTCCGGATTATAATAATCTCCCTGATCCCATAACACATGATAATAATCAAAACCTTTCGGCTCACATTGCATATGCCATTTACCGACAACACCTGTTTGATAACCGTGCTGTTGTAAGATTTCAGAGAAGAATACTTTTGTCGTATCAATACCTTTTCCTAATTGTCTTTGTCCGTTTTGATGGCTATAAAGACCGGTCATCAAACAAGCACGGCTAGGAGTAGACAGAGAATTCTCTACAAAGGCTTGCCTGAATAACATACCTTCCGCAGCCAAACGATCTAAATTTGGTGTAGGAGCCAATTTACCTAGCGCATGTCCATAAGCGCTAATAGTTTGATACGAATGATCATCCGTCATGATATGAATGATATTGAGCGGCTTCTCTGCCACTTCTTTTTGCCCTGTTCCGCATGCGGAGAATAAAAGGGCAGGGGCTAAGAAGACCCCATAGTTAATCGCATTCTTCATGTATTCAAAATTTTAAAATTACACAAACGTACAAAAAACAGAAATTATCACCAATAATACTTCCGGGCTATCTCAGCCATAGTCGGATATTTACTATCCTCATCGTCATATTGTTGTTTCAATTCCAATAGTTTTGTCTTCAACTCTTTAATCAACGCCTTTTTCGATGGGTCGTTATACAGGTTCTTCATTTCCATTGGATCCTCTTTCAAGTCATACAATTCCCATTCGGGAGTTCTGGACTCATTCTTGGTCCCGGTCATTCCCAACGACTCTCCATAATAGAATATCAATTTATAGCGATCCGTACGGATACCATAGTTGGCTGTCACGTTATGGTCGTTATCTGCATTCATCCAATAGCGGTAATACATAGCCTGTCTCCAATTAGCTGGGGTCTCATTTCTCAAATTCGAGCGGAAACTTTCTCCCTGCATTTGGCTAGGCTTGTCCACTCCGGCATAATCCAAAAATAGAGGAGCGAAATCGATGTTCAATGTTATATCCTTATTATCCGTGCCGGGTTTGATTTCTTTCGGATAACGGATAACGAATGGCATACGCAGGCACTCCTCATACATCAATCGCTTATCAAACCAACCATGTTCCCCCAAGAAGAAACCTTGGTCACCCGTATACATGATAACCGTATTCTCAGCCAAGCTATTATCGTCCAAATATTTCAAGATACGCCCTACGTTCTCGTCGATGCCAGCGATACAGCGTAAATAATCCTTGATATATAATTGGTAAGCCCAATGACGCAGCTCATCCCGGCTCATGTCCGTAGGTATATCCGTTTTCACATCCGTCTGCCTCAAATGCTCCATGCTCATCCGTAGCAACTCCGCATACTCTCCCTTGCCCTCATATGTGTCCAATAAATTCTCCGGCTCCGGGATCGTTACATCTTTCAATAAATCCTTGAAACGCTCAGCGGGTGTCCACGGTCTGTGAGGAGCCTTGAAATGGCACATCATAAAGAAAGGCTTGCTCTTATCTCGATTTTCCATATATTTGATAGCCTCGGAACCAATCACATCCGTGGAATGTCCTTTATAAACCTTTCCACCTTTGTGATCCACTCTTGGATCGTCTCCCCATTCTCCCTTCTCTATCAATTGTGGATCTATATAACGTCCCTGTCCCGGAAGGATGTTGTAGTAGTCAAATCCGGTAGGTTCAGCGTGCAAATGCCATTTACCAAAGATGACCGTTTGGTAACCTGCCTGCTGCAAACATTTAGCCACATTGGGATGATCCGGATTCAGCGGATCTTGCAAGGTATAAACCCCATTCTTTTGACTATATTGACCGGTGATAATCGCTCCACGGCTAGGAGTGCTTATCGAGTTTGTCACAAAACAATTCCGAAGGATAGCGCCTTCATGCGCTATCCTGTCGATATTGGGTGTCGGCAAAATATTAGATAAGATGCCGCCGTAAGCACTTACCGCCTGCGAAGCATGATCATCAGACATGATGTAGATAATATTCGGTGCCCCATTCTGTGCTATTGCTGTTTGAACGGCACTAAGGTCATACAGACAAATGCTTGAAAGTAAAAGATATTTGTATCTCATGACATTTTGTATTAATTTATTACAACTAAACTTCTAAATAACAAATCTTTAAAAGATTCATAAAACGACTAATACAAGGCTTCCCAAGTGAATAACTTATCACTTCCAAACTCGTAAGCTAACGGCTGGGGGTAGCCGCAAGCTTGCGGCTTGACAAACCGTAAGTTATTCACTAGACAAGCCTTGAATCATACATTCACAGATTAATAATCCCCTTGATTCCTATGATCCGTATGAGGTCTCACAGTTCGTTTCAAAGGAATATTCATTCCATCCGTAGATTCCAACCAATCATAAATGCGACCATTCAATTGCTTGATAACCTCTTTATATTCAGGCTCTGCAATTAAATTAGTTGTTTCATACGGATCATTTTGTAAATCATAGAATTCATTCGTGTCCCAAACCCCATGATAACGTATGTACTTGTATCGGTCGGTACGAATACCATGCATCGTAGGTGTCTGCGGAAATTCATATTCCCAATAATATTCATAGAAAATATGATCTCGCCAATCCACCAGCTCTCCTCTAAGCAATGGCAAAAAAGAATACCCTACCATTTGCTTAGCCTTATCCAAACCAGCACATGCCATTATTGTAGGAGCCACATCAACATTTTGCACCATGTTTTCTATAACCTTACCACCTTCAAATAAGCCGGGACAACGAACTAGCATAGGAACCCGGACAGACTCCTCATAAAATTGTCTCTTGTCAATCAATCCATGCTCTCCCCATGCGAAGCCATTATCACCCATATAAATCACCAACGTGTTATCATCCAATCCTGCCTCTTTTAAATAATCTAGGACAGAGCCAATACTTTCGTCCACGGAACGCAGGGTCTCGCAATATTTGCGGACTTGAACATCCCAAGGACGACCATGATAAGAATAATCTACCCCATGCCAGCTTTCTCTTTGATTTTTAACCCAATTAGGAGACATTTTCTCTCCATAATAATCTTTTCCTGAAGCAGCTTTTCCGGTTTCCTCATGAATAGTCGGTAAATCTTTAACACCATAATAAGGGGTATTGATTGTCTGAGGTAATACTAACTCCTTGTCTTTATAACAATCTTTATGTCGTTTTGCCGCAGAGAAATTATCATGTACGCCCTTATGAGATAAATAAACGAAAAATGGTTTATCCGCTTGTTTCTGATTCTTCATAAACAGGATCGCATGCTCAGTTAACAAATCCGTAACATAGGTACTGTCTTTATACTGAATCCATTCTCCATTTGTATTAATACGGGGGTTATAATATTCTCCTTGTCCTTTAAATCCTTCCCAATGGTCGAATCCTGGCTGGGGAGCACCCGAGTCATTTCCCATGTGCCATTTTCCAAAGAAAGCTGTTTTATATCCGTTCTCTTGCAGGTATTGAGGAAAAAAGATCAACCCTTCGGGAAGAGGGGCGGTATTATCAACAACCTTATGACTATGCGAATACATACCTGTCAATATAGAAGCCCGGCTGGGTGAGGAGAGAGAAGTCGTGACAAACGCATTTTTAATATGCGCTCCCTCTTTTGCCATCCGATCCATACTGGGTGTTTCCAGCCAAGGGATAGTTCCCATGAATCCCATATAATCATACCGATGGTCATCCGAAAGAATGAAAACGACATTTAAAGGCTTTATACCAGAAGAAGTATTTTCCGCTTTCTGATTTTCAGGCTGTCCTGCTAGACATTGACTTGCGATAGTCAATGCCAACAGCGTGTTATTAAATCTTGCATCCATAGAAAAGAATTATTTTGGAGCTGTAAAATATACAGCTCCGAATTCATAATTAGTCCCAACCCGGATTTTGAGTTAACTCAGGATTCAAATCTAATTCTCGTTGAGGAATAGGCATTAGAGTCATGTGATCTTTTATGTTACTAGCGATATCCGTCTTATTTTTTTCGGCAACTTTCGCTTCGTATGCACTATGCTCTTTCATCCGTTTTATAAATGTACCTGTACGAACTAAGTCAAACCAACGATGCCCTTCTATCGGAAATTCCAAAAAACGCTCATTCAGTATTGCTTCCCTAAATGCATCTTTGGACAAGCCCGAATAATTCCCAGAGGAATCTCCAAACGCACGTTCCCGAACACGGTTAAGAATTTGGTGGGCCTTTGCGGACTCTCCGATTTCATTTAATGCTTCAGCATACATAAGCAAGGCATCTGAATAACGAATGATATGCATATTGATTTCACAGAATTTAATGGCAGTTATACCCTCTTGCCAATACTTGCCAAACAAAGGAATGCTTGATATTAATTCTTTTCCATTTGTAGGATTCGTATAATGAGTCCTTAAATTCACAGCTTTCCGCTTGTCATTTTCTTTAAAAGCATTATTTAACTCCATTGTTGGAATATCAGCTTCATTCGAACCTGTTACACCAACAGTTTCAGGTATAGAATATTTCGGGCCTGTCAAGCTCATCTCATCATTGTGAGGAAATGGGTCTGGTTTATATTCTATATAAAGCACAGCTTCTTTCCCTACTTCAGTATCCAAGTTCCAATTATCCCCATAATTCGTATGCAGACCATATCCATAAGCACCTTCCTGCTCTACTACTTCCGCTAGTTTTTCCTTCGACTTAGCAAAATCGCCTTTTGTCAAATAGACTTTTCCAAATAAGATTTTTGCGGCACCTTTGGTTGCTCGTCCAGCATCCGTAATCTTATATTCAGAAGGAAATGGGAGACTATTCTCTGCTTCTGTCAGGTCTGATATGATTTGCTCATAGATCTGCTCTTTCGAGACTCTTGGTCCCATTGCGTCATCAATATTTTCCAATTGAGTTATTAATGGAACATCCCCAAAAAAGCGAACCAAGTTAAAATAATAAAGGGCGCGCAAGAATTTAGCCTCTGCGATAAATCTTTTTTGCAAATCAGGATTCATTGTAATGGATGGAATATTATTAATCGCGGCATTTGCTTTCATAACCCCCATATAATTATTTTTCCACATATCCCTGATAAATGTATTCTCGGGTGTATGACGCAGAAATTCTAAATTTTGCAAAAAGGCATTTGGCATTCCTAGACCATTCTTCATTCCGTCACATGTCAGATCACATAGC
Source organism: Parabacteroides sp. AF39-10AC (assembly GCF_003635405.1). Lineage (NCBI taxonomy): Bacteria > Pseudomonadati > Bacteroidota > Bacteroidia > Bacteroidales > Tannerellaceae > Parabacteroides > Parabacteroides sp. AF39-10AC. Next base: position 26,862 of record NZ_QTLP01000030.1, read on the forward strand.
ATATACATAGCACGGCTATAAATGCTATTAAGCTGTTGATAAGTCGCATCAACCGCCGCTTGTGCATCTTTCTGGCTTGTGTAAAAATTATCTACAACCAACCTATCTATAGGCTTTTCATCTAAAAATGAGCATTGTGTATTGAATAATGCGATTATTGATATGCAGCTGCATATTATGATTTTTTTCATGACTATACAATTTAAGAGTTACTTAATATCTAACTTTACACCGAGCATAAACGTACGAGATTGGGGATAACCTCCGAAATCCTCTCCACTTTCAAGCGTTGAAGCACCACGATAACTAACTTCCGGATCATATCCTCTATACTTCGTCCATGTCAACAAATTCTGTCCGGTCACATATATACGTAGCCCTTGGATATGTTTGATATTTACTTTCGGGAAGCTATAAGAAAGAGACAAGGTTTTTAGTTTCAGATAGGATCCATCTTCTATAAATCGGTCGCTTACCAACACATTTCTATTTGTTGTTGCCTTTGGATAAATATTGCTGGGATTTTCTGGTGTCCAACGATTTACCATGTCCGCATAAGCATTTTGTCCACCGGTAGGAGTCTCCAGTTCCATCGCATTATAATTAAGGATCTTGTTTCCAACCGAATATTGCAAGAATACATTCAGTTCAAATCCCTTATAAGCAAAAGTATTCGTTAAACCTCCAAAAAACTTCGGATTCGCATTTCCTAATATTTCCCGGTCATTAACAGCATCAACTTTACCATCTCCATTCAAATCCTTATATCTCCGTAAACCCACTCCTATGGGCGCAGCCGAGGAAGTTTGTTGTTTGCACTCTTCCTCATTTTGGAAAATGCCATCAAAACGATATCCATAGAAAACACCGACAGGCTCACCAACAATTAAGCGACGCACAGATCCTGTTTTTAAGTGTCCGTCACCTTCTGCCATCTCTTTATACTCTTCTCCTCCTAACTCAAGCACTTTATTTCTATTGAAAGAAATATTAAACGCTGTTGTCCAGCTAAAAGGACCTGTCAAATTATCGCTTTCTATTGATAACTCATAACCATGATTCTCTAAGCTTCCGATATTTTTCAGCATGGTATCATAACCAGAGGTATAAGGAATCGCTACATTATATAAAAGGTCGGTTGTTTTCTTCTTGTAGTAATCCATAGTTACACGTAACCGATTATTGAATAATCCAAGATCCAAACCGACATCAAACTGTCCAGTACGCTCCCATTTCAAATCGGGATTAGGTATCTTATTCGGGAAAAATCCAGATACCAATTGATTACCCAGAATCCAATTGCTTGTACCTAGTGTGGCAAGAGACTCATAAACTCCGATCTCCGTATTTCCCGTAAAACCATAACTGGCTCTTAACTTCAAGTTTGAAATCGTTTCTTTTACTGATTCCATAAAAGCTTCTTCGGATATACGCCATCCTGCGGATGCGGAAGGGAAGAATCCATATTTATTATTCGCGCCAAAACGGGAAGAGCCATCAACACGAGCATTTAGAGAAAATAGATACTTATGTTTCAATGTATAGTTCACACGTGCCAAATAAGACATCAAGCTCCATTGTGTAGCATTTGATTCCGGTTTATTGTAAACGGAACCGGCTCCTAAATTATTCCATTGCATCACATCATTCACGAAATTAGAAGAGGAAGCCATGACATATTCCCTATTGTTTCTTTGCATTGTGAAGCCACCCAACAAACTCAAATCATGATCTTCCGCAAATGTCTTATTCCATGTCAATGTGTTTTCATTCAACCAATTTATGCTTTTATTTACACCTACATAAGCAGATGCCACACCTCCTGACTGATAGATATTGGAGGGGGTATATCTATTTGTTTTATGATACATGATATCCGTACCCAGAGATACCTTTAAGCGTAGATCCGGAATAATCTCCCATTGAGCGTAGATATCACCTAACAGGCGAGATGTAGCATTGTTGAATTTTTGCTCTTTAGCTGTCGCCACAGGATTGCGGTACAACGTACCCGGCACATTGACCTGCGTATATGCGCCAGTCAATTCATCCTCAAAAACAGGCTGTATCGGATTCATCTTAATCGCACCGGAAACAACGCCATCTTCTCCTCCCGTATCAGTAGCTACCGCATTATTAATCGTATGGCTTGCTGTCATATGGGTTCCGACATTGAAGTTCTTAAATATTTTGCGATCTAAATTTAGACGGATCGAGTAACGTTTAAAGTCCGAATTTTCAATAATTCCCTTTTGATTCAAATAATTGCCTGATATCGCATATTGTGTCTTCTCGTCACCACCCGAAAAACTTAATTGATATGTTTGCGTACTTCCTCCACGAAAGATCTCGTCTTGCCAATCCGTCCCATTACCGATCTTTGCGATCTCAGATAAAGCCGTAGCATCATAATAGGGTTTCAATCCATCATTTGCATAAGCCTCATTCACTAATTTCGCATAATCTTGCGCATTCATGACATCTATCTTTTTGGATACGTTTGATATTCCAAAACTTGCCTCAAAAGAGATAATATCCCGTCCCTTTTTACCGCTTTTTGTTGTGATCAATACGACACCATTCGCCGCACGTGCTCCATAGATCGCCGTGGCGGCGGCATCTTTCAAGATCTCTATAGACTCAATATCTGATGGATTCACTGTAGACAAACCACTCATCTGTGTCTTACCACCCGTATTACCGAAACCACTACCACTATAAACAGGGAAACCATCGATAACATATAGAGGCTCGTTTCCACCTTGCAAAGAACTACTGCCACGTACCCGAATAGAGGCTACGGCTCCCGGCATACCAGAGGTTTGGATTACTTGCACACCAGAGGCTCGACCGACTAAACCTTGATCGATAGAAGTCATGGGCGTTTGCTGTAATTCAGCTGTTTTAACAGAAGATACAGCACCCGTTAAATCACTCTTCTTCACAGAACCATAGCCAATGACAACAACCTCATCAATATTTTGGGTATCCTCAGTCAGTTGGATTTTAAGGGAACGTTGCTTGCCTATTTTTACTTCTTTAGTCATGTAACCGATATAAGATATCAGAAGTATATCCTTTTCCGACGCATCTAAACTGAAATGCCCATTCATATCGGATATGCTACCTATAGAGGAACCTTTTACGATAACATTTGCACCAATGATGGGTACATTCGCTTGATCGGTAATGATACCTGTAATTTTACCATCTTGTTGGACCATCCGAGGCTGTTCATTTTTCTTGTAGATTATGATATGTTTATCATCGATTGTATAAGACAAACCTTGTTTACCAAGAATGCCATGCAATACTTGGTTGATACTTTGCTTATTAGCCTTCACAGAGATCTTCTCATTAAGATTAATCTCATCATTCTTATACCAAAAAGAGTATTCACTTTGGTGCTTGATCTCTTCAAGCGCCTCCGAGATAGTAACATTGTGCAGATTCAATGATATTTCCGCTACTTGAGAGTAACCCGTTTTCGCGGATGCGCAAAATAAGCTGAGCATACATAGTACAACAGATAGTCTCATGATGTTATATGTTTTTTTTAGGTTAACATTAGGCATATAATGCCTTGTGTGTGAAATAAATTTCATACTTTTGCAATGATTTAAAGTTTTTAATTGTGTTGCGATAATTAAGACTTGAGTCTTTAGAAACGGAAGATGTTGGTAGCATTTTCCGTTTTGTTTTTCTCTATTCCCTCTTTTTTCTATTTCATAGGCATATCGATTTAACGTTTATAACTCATTTAGTTTATTTTTTCGAGATCGTGATTTGATCCCCTTCTATCTCATACCTTATAGGTCGATTAGCGGTCATGACCCGAAGGATTTGGTCTATGTTCTCTCCTCGTACGAAATCACCGGTGAAAGCAGCCTTTCTCAAGTCATCTCCGAGTATCTGGATTCTCACGTTAAAACTCCTTTCCAGTTGCTTAGCGATTTTCTCTAGTGGATAATTGGTGAAATAGAATTTACCACAAACCCATGCCGTATAACTTTGCAATCTCACCTCTCTCTTGATAAAGCGATGTGAGGCTTTCATATATTTTATTTGCTGTCCCGGCATTATCTGGATGAGATTTTTAGTGTCAAGTCCGACACCGACTTTCCCTTCCGCTAAAGTCACCTCTATATTATCATCGTCATCATAGGCCTTCACATTAAACTTTGTTCCTAATACTTTCACCTTAACATTTTCAGCGCTAACGATAAAGGGATGCTCCTTGTCGTGCGATACCTCGAAGAATGCCTCACCGTTCACCTTTACCTCCCTCTGCCCGGAGACGAAAGCTGCCGGATAACTCAATGTTGTACCGGCATTGAGGATCACTTTCGTGCCGTCAGACAGGACTACGGAGGATCGCATTCCCATCGGATTCACCATCTCTATCATTTGGCTGTTCAGTTTCTTGTAACCTTCATGGAAAGAGATATAATTGGAGATGCTGAACAAAAGCGTGACGGAGGCGGCGACCGCAGATATTCTCAACCAAAACCTTCTGCGCAAGCTGCGTTCGATACGGTTGTTGACCTCTAGGAAGATATCTTCCCTCATTTCGTCACCCATTTGCTTTATGATCTCTTTTCTTGTCTCCATATTTCGTCTTTCTTATAATAAGGAGTAAGGATCGGTGAAATTCGTTTAAAGAGAAAGACGTTTTTTTTAAAATGTTTGAAATATGTCCTAGATACATAAAACATCCAAATAATTGTCGTGTAGAAAGTCATTTTCACCTAGTATTACTCCCTTCTGTGTAGAATATATACTTTAAGTGCTATAGGATATATACTTCAAGTGCCTTGGAATATATACTTCATTGGCTAATTTGATTTTATTGGAAAATGGATATTAATATGAAAACAAACGAAATATCAGGAAAATCCGATTTCAACCGTTTTATTAACTTCTCCACCGCAATCTTCATTTGCACTCGGACCGTACTCTCTTGGATGGATAGGATTTTAGCGACCCCCTTGGTACTTAATCCTTCCTCACGGATCATCAAGAATATTAGGCGACATTTTTCGGGAAGCTCATCAATTGCCAGATTAAAAAGTTCCCGCATTTCTTGCGATTCCAACATACCCTCAGGAGTAGCTTCTTCCTCTGGTTCAAATGAATATAACTGATCCATCTGGATTTTATTGACACTATTGCTTCTTGAAATATGACGAAGCGCTTCGTTGCGTACCGTTATATACAAGTAAGTATCTATATTGTCTATCTCTTTTAAGCGTGCTTTTGATTTCCAAATAGAAAAGAACACGTCGGACACGACCTCCTTGCAAGCCTCTTTCTCTCCAAGGCAATAATACGCAAAACGGAATACCTGATCGTAATACAAATTATAAAAGCGCTCAAATGCCCCTCTGCCGTCTGAAGAAACAGAAGATAACAAGTTCTTAATATTTTGTTTAGATACTTTCATGCCCTTTTATGCTTAGAAAAAAAGCGGGTTGTCGCCCACACTTCGTAAGGTATCGCCAGAGACCTATGCACACGTAGACAAGCAACCCGCAGATATAGCGAGGGCTTGTGCCTTGTGTGCTGTTAAAACTGGCGATTTCAACGAAGTAAGGCACTTCCAAAATTTTCACGATACAAATATAAGGTTTTTATCACATTTAAATCTCTTTAAAACGTACTATTGATTTCTGTGAGATCATTATCTTTGTACGAAACATATCGGTGAAATTATGGACGAGAAAGTGCTCGAGAAATTGAAAATCTTGGCCGAGTCGGCAAAATATGACGTATCCTGCGCTTCCAGCGGAACCTCCCGTTCGCATAAGAGCGGGGCTATAGGAAGTGCCGCGGGATGGGGTATTTGCCATAGTTTCGCTGAGGACGGACGGTGTATCTCGCTTTTAAAGATCATGCTGACGAATTATTGTATGTATGATTGCGCCTACTGCATCAACCGGCGAAGTAATGATTTACCGAGAGCTACGCTTTCCGTTACCGAGTTGGTGAATCTTACGATCGAGTTTTACCGGCGTAATTACATTGAAGGATTGTTTTTAAGCTCCGGCGTGGTCCGAAACCCGGATTACACGATGGAACGGTTGGTGAGAGCCATCAAGGATTTGCGCCTCGTACATCACTTCAATGGATACATACATATGAAGAGTATCCCCGGAGCCAGCCAAGAATTGGTAAATGAGGCTGGGCTTTACGCCGATCGTTTAAGCGTGAATATAGAGATCCCGAATGAGGCGAGCTTGCGGACTCTAGCTCCGGAAAAGGATTTTAAAAGCGTATTTGCCCCTATGCGTTATATCCAACAAGGTGTATTACAAAGCGCCGAGGAACGCAAGCGTTTCCGGTATGCCCCACGATTCGCTCCCGCCGGGCAAAGCACGCAGATGATCGTTGGCGCTACGGCGGATACCGACAAGGATATACTTCGTCTATCATCGGCCTTATATCAGAGACCTACGATGAAGCGTGTTTACTATTCGGGATTCATTCCGGTAAATGCGTATGATAACCGTCTTCCGGCACTTACCACGCCTCCGCTGGTCCGTGAGAATCGTTTATATCAAGCGGATTGGTTATTGCGTTTTTATCAATTCAAGGTAGATGAGATTGTCAATGACGCATATCCGGATCTGGATCTAGACGTGGACCCGAAGTTGGCTTGGGCCCTGCGGTATCCGGAGGTCTTCCCGGTAGATATCAATAAAGCGGATTACGAGATGCTTCTTCGGGTTCCGGGAATTGGCGTGAAATCGGCAAAGATCATAATCGTTTCCCGGCGTTACGCTAATCTCGGTTCAGAGCAGTTGAAGAAAATAGGAGTGGTCATGAAAAAGGCTAGCTATTTTATTACTTGCCGGGAACTCCCGACGCAGACCGTGAATGAGGTCAGCCCTGAAACCGTCCGGCAACTATTGACGAGAAAGAGCGGAAAGAAAGTAGACGATCGGCAGCTTATACTGCCTTTTATAGATTAACGCCTGTTTTATAAGAAGGATTGATAATGATTATATTTGTTTACGACAAGACTTTTGAGGGATTGCTTACCGCTGTATTCGATGCCTATTCCCGTCGAACTTTTCCGGATTTGTTAGTAACCGAGGGCGAGCCATTTCCATTGTTCTATGACGAGGCGATCCGGATTTATACGGACGACCGGAAAGCAGAACGGGTATGGAAAGGGCTTGAGAAGAAAATCTCCAAGTCTTCTCTTTCCGGGCTGACGGTAACTTGGTTGTCGGAATTACCGGAAGTAGACCTGTTGTTATTCAGATATATCCGCAAAGCGATCGACGCTCCAGCCACGATTGAGTTCAATCTTGGTGACCCGGACATATTGGAAACGGCCAAGATCTGGAAGAAAGTAAACAACGAACGCTTGCGAGTGATGCAATTCTTTCGTTTCCAAAAAGCGGCGGATGGAACTTACTTTGCTGCCATCGCACCTATATATAACGTATTACCTTTGGTATTACCTTATGCGCAAGACCGTTTCGCTGATCAGCAATGGCTCATTTACGACTTAAAAAGAGAGTATGGATATTATTATGATCTTAACGATACGATAGAAGTCCGTTTCGAAGAGAAAGATTCACACTTATTGACCGGATTGCTCAGTGAGGATATCATGGATAAGGATGAGAAACTTTTTCAAAGTATGTGGAAAGAGTATTTTAAGTCTATCGCTATCAAGGAGCGTTTAAACCCACGGCTTCATCGCCAACATATGCCGGCTCGTTTTTGGAAATATATGCCGGAGAAGAGATAATAGTATAATTGCTATTAATCAGCCAATTACAGTTTTTGTTAATTTCATTATCGAAAAACTAAAGTTTTTTCAGCAGGAAACTAGAGTTTCTCCATTGGAAAACTTTTGTTTCATCTAAGGAAAACTAAAATTTCGTGCTATAGAAAAAAATGTTTCTCTCATATAAAACCAGCCTGTTATTTAACGAAAAAGGGATGAACTTAATATCAAGTCCATCCCTTCTTATTACAATCAACACGTTTCTCTTATAGCTCACGAATCCAGATATTACGGAAGCTGATCGGCTCGCTAGGATCGCCATGGCTCTGCAGGATGATAGGGCCTGCGCCATGTTTCTTCACTTGCGGGAAACCGATCCACTCTGTCGTACCCAATATCGTCGTATGGTTCTGCAAAACCACGCCGTTCTGGATAACCGTTACGGTTGGATGCGTGCGATAAGAACCATCTTCCTTGAAAGTGGGGGCGGTATAAATGATATCGTATACGTTCCATTCGCCCGGTTTACGCATGGCATTGGCCAAAGGAATGGATTGTTTGTAGATACTACCAGTCTGGCCGTTCACGTAAGTCGGGTTATTGTAGCAGTCTAACACTTGAACCTCATACATCCCTTGTAGGAAAATACCGCTGTTACCTCTCGACTGGCTCTCACCGGTAATATTCGTCGGGACCTGCCACTCGATGTGCATCTGGAAATCGTTGAATTTCTGTTTGGTCTGGATGTCACCCTTCTTCTTGTTTACGGTAAATACACCATCATGCACATCCCATTCGGCGGCACCGCCCTTTACGCTCTCCCAAGCGGAAAGATCCTTGCCGTCAAACAAAACGATAGCGTCGGAAGGAGCCGTGAAACCTCCACCTTTTAAATCTGTACCCGGAGTGACTACCGGCGGAACAGGTTCGTAAAACTCGGACATCTCATGCGTGATACCCGCATAACCTGTAGGCATCTTGAACTCTTTTTTCTTGTCTTGAGCGACAATAGTGACGCAACCCGCTAAAGCGAAAGCCGCAACTGTAAGCAATCTTTTGTTCATGGTCTAAAATGATTTATTAGTTAGTTAACATTTCTTGCTGCAAATATACCGTTTTTTGCCGAAACAGATAACGATTTGTCAGAAATCTTATTGATTATGATCAAATAATCTTTTCTCGGCCAACTGCTCAAACTTGGTGTTCGGACGACCGTAATTGCAATACGGATAAATACTTATACCGCCTCTCGGTGTGAATATACCAGTAACTTCGATATATTTCGGATCCATTAATTTTATCAAGTCCTTCATGATAATATTCACGCAATCCTCATGAAACGCCCCATGGTTGCGGAAGCTGAATAAGTAAAGCTTCAAGCTCTTGCTCTCTACCATTTTCACGTCGGGGATATAATCGATATGAATCGTAGCGAAATCCGGTTGTCCGGTAATCGGGCAGAGACTGGTGAATTCCGGGCAATTAAACCGTACCCAATAATCATTTCCTTGATGCTTGTTCGTAAATGCCTCCAATACCTCCGGAGCGTAATCCTGTTTATATACGGTAGAGCCACCTAATAAGTGCAACTCTCCTTCTTGTTTTCTCTCGTCCATTTCTTTAAATTTACTTTTGATTCTCTTCTTTCCTTTTCAGGTATTTCTCCAATCCGTCCTTGCGAAGTTTGCAAGCGGGGCAATGCCCACATCCCTCAGCCATAACACCGTTATAGCAAGTCAGCGTCTGCGTACGTACTAGATCAAAGACGCCCAGCTCGTCCGACAATTCCCAGACTTCGCTCTTATCCCGGTCCATAAGCGGGGTATGAATTACGAATTGCTCATCCATCGCCAGATTTAATGTTACGTTAAGAGAACGCACGAACGTATCCCGGCAATCCGGATAACCACTATAATCAGCCTCGGAGACACCCGTTACCAAATGATAAATCCCCTTACCACGGGCTAAGATAGCGGCGAAAGTAAGGAATACCATATTACGGCCGGGCACAAACGTATTCGGATAGCTATCCTCCGGCTTCTCTTGATCCATCTCTATGCTCGCATTCGTAAGCGAGCAATTGGGATCTAACTGGCTGATAAGCGATACGTCCAATAACTGAAAAGGTACGTCCGCATCCGCAGCGATCTTTCGAGCGACCTCTATTTCCAAGGAATGTTTCTGTCCGTATGTGAAGCATACGGCCTCTACACGTGAAAAATGCTTCTTCGCCCAGAAAAGGCAAGTCGTGGAATCTTGTCCACCCGAGAAGCATACCAAAGCGGCATCTTGTTGTTTCATATCTTTCTTGTTTTTAATACGTGGTTTAGCAAGCACACGGAAAAGACATCTTTTCAGCCACAAAGATACGCTTTTTTTTAATTCTTTCGAGCGGCGATAAGCAACATCATCGGACGGCGAAGTTCGTCTCGCATCCCGGGAACCGTATCCAGCATCGATTCGTCCGGTTGAGGCTCCACCAGATGGGTGATACAGAAACCCGCCTTGATCAATCCGTTCACGTAAGTCGTAAGTGTCTTATGATATTTGGTTACATCCTCTCCCAAAAAACGAGCATGCCGGATTCCCTCTTGAAAATAATGATCCACCGGCCAATGCGCAGGTTTCCCTTCCGAATCGTAAATCCAATCTTGATTGCCATAAGCAGTAAAAACGGGATGTTCCACAGAGAAGACAAAGACACCCTCTTGCGTTAAACATTTATATACCTCTGTACAAACCGTATCGAACGACTCGAGATAATGGAATGTCAAGGAGCTGATCACGATGTCAAAAGAATTTGGAGCAAAATCAAAATCCTCGATTGCTATTCTTTTATATTCGATCAACGGGGAGGGATTTATCTCCCGTGCCTTGTCTAACATCTTCCCGGAAAGGTCAATGCCTAAAGCGAAGGTCGCCCCTCGCTCTATGGCATATCGACAATGCCAGCCAAAACCACACCCTAAATCCAATACACGCTTTCCGTTAAAATCAGGCAACATCTTCTTTAGCTCATGCCATTCTCCTGCTCCTCTCAGCCCTTGTACAGAGCGAGACATCTGACTGTATTGACCGAAAAAGCGTTCATCATCATACTTATTTTCTTTCATATTATATATTGTAGGGATATCTTGGCCGAAGATACTTATTTTTCGTAGATACCGACATGATTTCCTTCGCTATCTTCTAAAACGGCGAAGTATCCTTTATTTTCCGCTTCAATCTTTGTCTTGGGTATAATAATTTTACCCCCTTTATCCAATACTTTAGATAAAGTGTCCTCGATATCTTGGCTATTAAAATGGATTAAGATACCATCCGGCGAAGGTTGATAACTAGGAGCGTAGAACAAAGCCCCAACCGCTTCTCCTTGCTCGATAAAACAGGCCATCTTCTCTGTCTCACATTCGGAAACCGATAGTTTTAACCCCAAAATAGTTTCATAGAAATTGATCGCTCGATAAAAGTCTACAGTTGGAATCTCGAAAAAAGCAATTAAATTGTTCATTTTGTTTTCTTTTTATAGTTACTGTTAATGTCCTCGCGAAGACATCACAAAAGTAGAGCGTATCGTATCTATAGGATAGAAGAAAAAGGACATCTTGATCACTCCGAGAAATAATCAGAATAAGGAGCGCATAAGGAAAGATACTCCGTGGGTGTATAGCCGGAAAACAGTTTAAACTCTTTTATCATATGTGACTGATCTGAAAACCCACATTCATAAGCTAATTGAGCGAATGAAATGGATGGATTCTGTTGTACCTTAAATAAAGCTCGTTGCATCCTAACGATACGAAGAAACTCTTTGGGCGTAGCTCCTACATAATCTAAGAAAATGCGGTTGAACTGTTTAGAGCTTAGGCATGCGGTTTCAGATAACTCAGAAATATTAGTTTTCGCTTGTTCATTTATTTGATGGAGGACTGCGGATATTCGCTTTAAGTTATATTCATAGCCTTCAAACCTATAAAGACGGTGAATCAAAAACTGCTCGATCAAGCGGATGCAAGTTTCATGGTCATCAGCCTCTATCACTTTTCTGGATAATATTGATAATTCCAAATCTGCTATAGCATCCACCGCTATAAGTTCTCCATAAAAGAACTTAAGGGGAAGTTGAAGGATGGCTCTTGCCGCGTACGGCTGAAAAACAACCGTGATCATTTCAATCTTTCCGGCTGACATCACATCTGAAAAGTTGAGGCATTGCCCACAGATGAACGCTTGAGGCTGCGATTCTTTTTTTCCTACTAATAAAAGCCTTTTACCCCTATGAAATACTAATTGTATGCAGCCCGTTGGTAAAGTCCGTTCAGATACAGAAACATCCGCGCCATCTTCCAGTATCCAATAATATCTCACATAAGGAGTTAATATATGAATAGGCTTTATTATTTTAAATGACTGCATCTTATAGAATTTAATTTATCGGGGCAAAGGTAAATAACCCCTAATCAATTCTATAGTAAAAAAGAGACATTTTATATAATACTGCGACATTAAGCTTCAATCAACTATTTTTGGGTATATTCAAAACTGTAGTATGCTTGATTTCATTAAGCACAAAAGAGCTTTGCATCTTCACGATGCCATGAACCTTGGTTAATTTCTCGAACACAAATTGATTATAGGCATCTAAATCCTTAAGAACCACTTTGACAAAGAAATCATAAATACCTCCCGTCGAGTAACATTCCATTATTTCATCGATATTCCGTATTTCTTCTTTGAAGCGTTCGATATGCTCATCATCGTGTACAGCTAAAGATACATTACAGAAAATGATCAAGGGTAATCCTATTTTTTTATTGTCGACCAATGCCACATATCCTTTTATATATCCTTCGTTTTCTAAACGTTTGATTCGTTCGTAAATAGGAGTCTTGGAGATATGAAGTTTCTCAGAAAGCTCTTTTGTATTGATCTTCGCGTCCTTTTGCAAAGAATGAAGAATTTCAATATCTGTCTCATCAAGTAGTGCCATAGTTTTTTTTCCTGTTTTATTTGATTTAATATCCCCGAATTAGAATTATAGAATGCAAAACAGGACAAAAATAGGAAAATTATCGTATTTAAGCTTGACGTATAGGAAAACAATCTTCTTTAAATAACTTTGCAGCAAATAAAAATCTAATTCTAACACAATTATGTTTAAAAGTAAAGATCTTCTGTATCATAGTATCGCCATATTGACAGTCATTATATGGGGAACAACGTTTGTCTCCACAAAAATACTGATTAATACAGGATTATCACCGGTTGAGATATTGTTATACCGTTTCGTGCTTGCGTATTTTTGTATTTTGACTATAGCGCATCGACGGTTGTGGGCTAATTGCGTAAAAGATGAATTCTTATTGTTCTTGTCTGGATTATGTGGTGGTTCCCTATACTTCATAGCGGAGAATACGGCACTGGGCATCACATTGGCTTCCAACGTTTCATTATTGATTTGTACAGCACCGATCATTACAACGGTATTGTCTCACCTATTTTATAAAGAATCTCTTAGGAAAGGACTGTTATATGGATCTTTAGTTGCCTTATTTGGAGTCGGATTAGTTGTTTTCAACGGCAGTGTTCTTTTAAAAGTAAATCCACTTGGTGATTTTCTCACTTTAGTTGCCGCTACGATGTGGGCTTTTTACTGCCTTATCCTAAAGCGTTTGAGTCGTTCTTATCCCACCTTGTTTATTACACGAAAAGTATTTTTTTATGGGATACTTTCTCTTTTCTTCTATTTTGTGATCTACCCTTTAAATATCAAACTAGAGTTATTGAAACTGCCAGTCGTATATTTAAATATATTATTTCTGGGTGTCATCGCCTCAATGCTTTGTTATATCATGTGGAATACGGCAGTCAGAGCCCTCGGAGCATCAAAAACAGCCAATTATATTTACATTGTCCCTCTGGTCACCTTGATAACTTCTGCGATTTTTCTATCAGAAACTATTACGATAGCTTCTGGTATTGGCGCTTTAGCCATTATTAGTGGAGTTTATATCGCAGAGAGGTAAAAATAAAGAAGGGTTACTCATATGAGTAACCCTTTGATTTTCAGTGGTGCCACCAGTAACCGAAAATCGGTTTGTATAGCACTATTTCTCAATAAGTTATATCTTTATTACGATGTTAGTCCCTTGAATAAGGTTTTCACAACTTTGCACCGTTCAACACAAGTTTGTGTCTCAGGTTCGATTTCTGCGTGCAAAGGTAGATATTTATTTGGAATTATCAATATTTCCAAGAACTTTTTTTGTATTTACTGCTAAAAGTCTGTTTGAATTTTGTTCAGTATTCTTTTAGGAGTTGTTTTGAGGATTTTTCTCTGTATCATTAAGAAGAATTGCAGGCTATGTGACGGAAGGTTTTCAATATCCATGAAGTATATAGAAAGAACTTTAGTCGAAATGTCAGGTATCAATTTTCCCAATAGATTGAATCGTAAAGGAGTATTTTTATCGAGTAATATGTATAACTACATAAACCCCACTGGTTTCGAAACGTGCAGCCACATTACGAATAGGGTAAATTTCAATAATGGATTGTTTTGATGAAAAAAACTCTTCAATATTAGACTTACTGACATAGGGCTGTCATAGAAGACGCTATCTTTGTATCAAAAAGTATTCAACTTAATATTATAGAATATGAAAAGATTATTTTTATGCTCATCATTTGCTGATGTTGCTAATCTATTTGTCGATTGTGCCAAAGAAGATTTGCAAGGGAAAATTATAGCTTTTATACCAACTGCAAGCCTTACAGAACCAATACGATTCTATGTAAAAAAGGGGAAAAAGGCTTTAGAAGAAGCAGGAATGATTGTTGAAGAAGTCGAGATTACCCAACTGCCCAAAGAGGAAATATCTTCTATATTACATAAATGCGATTATATCTACATAACAGGTGGAAATACATTTTTCCTTTTGCAAGAGTTAAAAAGAAAAGGTGTTGATAAAATTATATCTAAACAAGTGAAATTGGGTAAACTGTATATTGGGGAATCTGCCGGAGCAATAATAGCCTCTCCCGATGCAGAATATATGAGAAGTGTGAATTTTGATCCAATAGAAAAGGCTCCTGAATTGAAAGACTGTACTTCTTTAGATTTGGTCGATTTTTATACGATTCCCCATTATGGAAATTTTCCATTCAAGAAAAAAGGTGAAAAGATAGTTCAACTATATAATGAGAAGTTGCAGCTTATTCCTATAAGTAATAAACAAGCTGTTATTATTGAAGATTCAAATATTCAAATTAAAGATGCAAAATGAATAGAATAGACCGTATTTCTGCTATATTGATTCAGTTACAATCGCACTCGTTAGTGAAAGCACAGCAAATTTCAGAACGTTTTAATATAAGCATTCGCACTGTATATCGAGATATAAGAACATTGGAAGAGGCAGGCATTCCTATCATAGGAAATCCCGGTATTGGTTATTCACTTGCAGAAGGATTCAAATTATCTCCTCTAATGTTTACTCAAAAAGAGGCTTTGTCCTTTTTGATTGCAGAGAAATTAGTACATGAACTAACTGATTCAAATAGCAACGAACATTATAAGTCTGGAATAGAAAAGATTAGGTCTGTCATGCGTTTTGCAGACAAAAATATGTTAGAAACAATGGAAAAGTGCATGTCTGTATTGGATACTTATAAATCATCTACCTATAAACCTGATATTCTTTTACTTATTTTACAAAGTATATACCAAAAAAGAATTATTGAAATATCTTATTTGGGAAGTAATGCGTTAAGTGTTTCAGAACGAAAGATTGAAGCTGTTGGAATTTTCTTTTCGAGAACTAACTGGTATCTAATAGGCTTTTATCTTCCCAAAGAAATCTATCTTACATTTCGGATAGATAGAATTCAAAAAATGCACATTCTTAATGAATTACAATCACGGGAACATCCTTCTTTGGAAAAATTCATACGCGAGTTTTATGATAAAGAAAAATTACATGAAATCGTTATAAGAATAAAAAAGAATAAAACCTCCATAATGAATGATGATAAATATTATTACGGATTAACATCTGAGAAAGAGATAGGGGATATGTTTGAGCTTCATTTTCTAACATTTTCAATCAGTAAGTTTGCACATTGGTATCTGTCTTTTGCAGATAGTGCAACTATAATAAGACCAGATTCTTTAAAATATGAAGTTAAAAATATTATCAATAACATTTCTATTTGATTGCTGTCAAATAGTATTTTTAATCGACTAAATGAAAAAAATATTCGACCAAAGATTTTTCCGCTTATTGTCGGAATGCTCACAACGTAAAGTGTCTGCATCTGAATTTGCAGAAGCTATCGAAGAATTGGCGACCCATGTAGCCGATTTCAGTATTACAGAACAAGATTATAGCATTTTACTCCGCTATTTCTCTTTTGGTTTGTATCGTCTTAAATCATACCGTGTATGGTTTGAGCAGGAAAAAAATATCCTATTTGTATCTAATTGATGAAGCGATAGGGCTATTGAATACCGAAATACGCCTAATCGAATGGCGTATCAAGTACCCGGAACAGTTGCAGCAACGCACCAACAAACAAGCCCTTTCCCCTCTATATCTCGCTGACAGAACCACTCTTATCAATATCATGGAAATAGTTAGCGGGTTGTTCCTTTCCCAAAAGATTGTGTATCAAAATGGCAAGCCTGTTTATTTAGTGGACTTGACGAAAGCCTTTGAATGGCTTTTCAATATCAAGATAGGTGACTGTTACCAAAAGCATGAGGACGTGATAAAACGAAAGCCGGGCAAGCTGACAGAGTTTCTTAATGGACTGGCAGAGCTTATTCGCAAGGAACATGAAAAGAAAGGGTACAGATAACCAGCTGTTTATGACTTATTTATAGGGGATTCCATTAGTCCCCCTATAATTTCTTTGCACCTGTTTTCTGAACTTTGCTTCATCAATCGATTGACAGACCATAATGTATAATCAGAAAAATGAAGCAATCATGTATATAGATAATGACGATTTCAGCGTATGGATGCAGAAGCTGTACGCCAAACTGGAAGAACTCTGCAAGGATGTACGGGTACTGCGCAATGCCGACAGGGTGTTGCCCGAAGATGACAACCTGCTGGATAATCAGGACTTGTGCCTGCTGTTCAAAGTAAGCATCAAGACCCTGCAACGCTACCGGGCTATCGGTGCGCTGCCGTACTTCACAATCAGCGGAAAAGTGTACTACAAGGCTTCCGATGTCCGGGAGTTCATCAAGGAACGGTTCAGCGTCACCACGCTGCGCCAGTTCGAGAAAGGACACTGCACGAAGAAAAAGAAGTGAATTAAAAAGCCGGGGCGGTTCTGCTCCGGCTTTGTTTTGGCTTATGGCTTGCCCAGCTTGTCGGCTTCCTCCTTTAGCTGCTCGGCTTGCTCGTTTAACAGCCTTGCCCGTTCCAACGCTTCCGCCTGCTTCCTGCTGCGGTATTCAAAGTCTTTCACCGAATCGGTCAGGCTTCGGATGAAAGCGTTATCCCGTTCCCTGCTGAACTTCGTTTCCAGCAAATCAAGGCTGCTGCCGTCTGCCTTTCCTTTCATCAGGATATAGCGGTATTTTATATCGTTGTCCTGTAACCGTTGCATCCGTTCCGTAAAACGAATATTCAAGATTAGCGAAATGATACAGATAATAAAACCTGCTGAAAGAAGAAAGAACTTGGGTTTCAGGTAGGGAGTTACCCGATATATCAGTTTGTCGTACCATGAAACGGGCGTTATTTCTCCGGCTGGTGTATCATCAGCCGGGAACAACACCTTTAACCGCTCCTTGAAATATCGGTGCGAGGTCATGATAAGCCCCTTTATATCTTCAAGGTCTTGTTTTTGGTTCTCGGACTGCCCATTTCTGATACTGCCGATTTGGTTTAGAATCTCCCGCACCATGTTTTCAGGAATGCCGGATTTGCCCTGCATTTCCGAAATGCGCTGTTCGATAACGTCCAGTCGGTTAATCATTTCCTCCCGGCTGGCTGGCGTTACCTGCTTCTCCTGCCGTTCTTTCAGTTCCGTAACCATAGAGAGAAGCCCCTCCAAAATTAAGTTATTTTCCATGTTCCTATAATTTTAAGTGTCGTTTCTTTTTCTTCTTTTTTCTTTCACCGGGATTGTCGGGTGTTTCATCAGCCGGAGAGGACGGGGCGGAGAACAGACCGCCCAAGCCTGTCAGTAACGGACTGTCGGCTTTGCCCAGTGTCTGCGATAGCTCCTGAATAGGTGCGGAAACCGTCTGTCGGTTGCTTTCGGTAGTGTTCAGCCCCGCATCCCCGAAACATTTATCCAGTTTGGAGAAACTGAAACTGCGGTCTATCTCCGAACCTTTGAACGTGTATTCACCTTTGGAAAAAGATATGCCCTGCACTTCACCAGTCTGTCCCCTGTACTTGAAATGAATCCCGATACCGTTTTCTGCCAGCCGGGTTTGTAACTGCTGCCAGTTCCTTGATTTCCCGATTTCATCCTTTACGGCATTGTAAATCTCGTATTTGGATTTGTCCGGCTCTCTCAAACGGTGCTGTTTTACATGCTCCTTGCCTTTAGCGAAATAAAGCCCGTGTTTGGCTTTCAGCTTCTTGCATACCTGTTCGTTGCGGTACATGTCGTTCCTGTCCGAAATGGTCTTGCCGTTGTTGTCTATACGGTTGAACACGATATGCACGTGCGGATGTTCCCGGTCTTGGTGTCGCACGATGATGTACTGCGTATCGGTGATTTTCATTTCACGCATGTACTCCTGCGCAAGCTGTACCATTTTCCCGTCTGTCAGCTTGGGTGCGTCCACTGGGGAATAGCTTAGCGCAATATGTCCGACAGGCTTTTTCAGGTCGGGGTTCATCCCGGCTTGCAGTATGAAACTGCGTATGATGTCCCAGTTGCTTTCCGCTAACACTCCCTCCGCATGAAGCAAAGCCGCCTGTTCCTTACCGAGTACATAGTTCACGCAGCCTTTAAATCCGCTTCCCTTTTTTATTTTTCCAATCATCCGACAGTTGGTTTATGATTTCAACAATCCTGTT
>NZ_QTLP01000030.1:45663-64902 GCF_003635405.1 Parabacteroides sp. AF39-10AC
ATCCGACAGTTGGTTTATGATTTCAACAATCCTGTTCTTGAGTTTCACCAGTTCCACCGCCACCAGTGCGAACCCTCCGGCATTCGCCCGGTGCGCTAGCTGGTTGATGTTGTTGGCTTCGCCCGCCAGCTTGCGGATAGTGTCCGCATCCTGCCTGTTCAGCCGGGGCGTCACCTCTGCCGAAACGACCGCCTGCCGGACGTACTCGCTGACACGCAGCCCGGCTTCGGTGGCTCGCTTCCTGATTGCGTAGAACTGTAACTCGGTCAGTTTCGTGCTGACTACCCGGTTCTGCTTGTCTATCCGGCTTTTTGCCGGGCGACCTCCCGGTTTGTTCCTTATCCCTGTCATGTGTTTTTGCTTTTAGGTGGTATCTTAAAAATTGCGACCAACGGGAGAAATTTTCTTTGCGTTAAGCAAAGCAAGGTGTTTCGGTCTACCGAAACATAACCTTGCTCCCCTAAATCACACCGCTTGCCGTTGGTATGCTCTGCTTGTTCTTCGGATTACAACCGTCTGCCCCTTTTTCTTTTTTCACCGGGAATTTGTCTGTTTTTCTCTTTCGATTGTTGCTGTTTGACAGACAGTCTTTGTTTTTCCGGCTGCATTTGTTGGGTTGACTGTTGCATCATTTCTGCTGGTTGGATAAACTTCTTCCCACACAAGTAATCGTTCAAGTCCTTGTATTCACTGTACAGATGTGATGAATCACGCACATGCCAACGATATTCCTTTTGTATGGCTTGGGTGGCTTTAGACCCTGCGTCGTCATTATCCAAAAGGCAGTGGATATGCTCGTAATCGGCTAACGGGTACAAGGCTTTATCTACATTAGTGGTCGAGTTCAGGATAATGTAATCCTGCCAGTCAAGACAAGGATAAGTGGGATTTGTTTTCTGCCGGATGGAGATAAAAGAAAGATAGTCCATTACTCCCTCGAAAACAAAACAGCTATCGTTCTTTTTGCCTGACTGCCGTATGTGTGTGATGTCTTTGGGTGATGTACTCCCCTTGAAACGTGGATTGCGAAGTTCGTAACCTCCGGCATCGTTCTTGAAAGCAAGCGCAAAATAAGGCTTGTCACCGATACGGTAATACATTTCCTGCACATGGTGCGCTGCCATTTCAGGTGGAATGTTCCTGCTTCTCAAATAATCCATGAGTGCCGGATTCTGCAACGGCTGGATTTTACGGATGTCTATCGGGCTGGTCGGTTGTTTCCTTTCATGCTGAATCCTTTCTGAAACCTCTTTCCTTTGAAAAGAAAAAGAATTTCCGGATGAATACTGTTCCAGTCGGCAGATAGCACCGTAAGCGTTACATCCGTGCTGCTTCATCACAAGGTCGATGAGAGAGCCGCCCTCACCCGTCCCGAAGTCACACCACAGATTTACACCGTAATCCACCTTGAAACTGGGCGTATCATCCTGACGGAACGGACTGTGGTACATGCCGTAATAATATTTATCCACTGCGGGCAAAATGCCTAATGATTTCAGATAATCTTTGATACTGATATGGTTAGCCTCCTGATAAGTCATAATCTTTATTTTTGAATGTTTGTAAATTGCAGTAATGAAGTAAGAAGTGAGTAAGAAGAAAAACAGTCAACTTTCTGCACCTATCTCTTTTTCTTTCAACGGATTATACTCTATGCAGTAAGATAAGTAAGTTGTTTTATACAAAAGAGATAGAAATATTACCTATGTTGTTTTCTGACTTTTCTTTTTTTAAATTTCCTGAAAGTTCAGGGTTTTATCTTACTCCTTACTGCGCATTGTATAAATGATTAGTATTCAATGAATAAAACACAGTAATATGTTTTTTCGGTAGTTACTGCATGGGAGTAACTGCCAATAATAAACGGCTGTGTTAACCGTAATTGTTATCGATGTAGGGTATGGAAATAGGTTTTATTCTGTACCCATATACCGAATAATTGCAGTTGCTGATACGCTTTTGTACCCGTTTGAATCCGGCTTTCCGCAATGCTTCCCCCAACCGTTTTTCAGATAACTGCATAGGGCATACGTCCCGTAAACAAGTGAGGATTTGCACTGTTGTCATAAAAAACAGACTTTCTTCTTCCTCTGTGGGCTTTTCAAAATACTGCATCAGCATTTCAAACTCAACTGTTTGCACCTCAAATTCCGCATTTGTCAGGTGCAGTTCTTCAATCTCGGCATCATTAAACCAATAGCGTACACCTTGCCGATACAAGTACATGATTTCGGAGTAGACATTATCCATGTTGATACTTTCTGCTGTCGGTTTATCAATGTGCAGGACTTCAAAAGGCAGAAATCGTCTGTTCCCTGTCGGGTCTGTCAAGAACTCGTTACCGTTCACCGAAGCCATGAAGCTGGCTAAATGCGGATATTCCTCTATGTAAATATCATACGGTCTGCGGTATTTAACTGCCGGGGTGGTTATCAGGTTCTTTAATGCGTTTTCATTCTGCTTGTTGAGTTCCTTTAGCTGGTCGTCGATGTTGATAAACAAGTATTCGGCTATCAGTGTCAGGATGTCTTTGCTCTGCGGGTCTATCTTCCCGGTAAATAGATAGTTTTTTAGTGGTGACGGGCAAAGGTTATCCAGCCACCATGTTTTGAACTGTCCCTGCTTGTCGCCAGTAAGGACTAAACAAGCATGGTTTTGACAGCCTGTATCATTCATGGCATTAGCTACCACACCGACAAGCCATTTCGTAAAATACTCCTCCCACTTGCCGGGATTGGCTACTTGCACCGTGTTCAATAGTTTTTTGATATATCCATGTCCGGCAGGATTCAACAAGGGTAGGGCAGTAAGGTATTCCCGTATGGGATGCACTTTACTTGCGAAATCGCTTTCCAATATCATACGGATGTTTTCGGCAGAGGTGGCAACACCTTCGGTAACATCCAGTTTGCGCCTGAAAGAGTTCAAAGCAAACTTTGTGACTGGCTGATACAAACCGGAAGTATTTGCAGCCCGATATTCTGTCCTGCTTTTCACAATATTAAACCGGAAGTCGTACAAGGAATTAAGCTGCCTTTCGATGCGCTCGTTCTTGGATAGCCTACCCTCGATGTGTTCCGCTTCGTTATCCCTTTTCTCTTTCATCGGATAGTTTGTTGGAAGCTGGTACATATTGTTGCTGCATCCACCGCTGCAACTCGTCCACATCGAAACGTAAGGAGCGTCCACGTTTGACACATGGTATCGCTCCGCTGCTGGCTAAGTGATAGAGGTAATTAACTGAATATCCGGTTATCCGGCTGGCTACGGATATTTTGACTAAAACAGATTGCCTGCTACCCGGTTCTTCGGATGAAGAACTGACTACGGGGGAAATCATCTTTTCGATGTTTTCCAGCCGCTTGAAAATTTCTTCAAAAGGATTGTTCATGGTGCTTTGTTTTTTGAATTAGCACCACAAATAAAATAAGAAAAAATGGTAAAAAACAAAGTGTCAGGTGTTTGGAATTGCTTTGCTCGGCTCTGCTTCAAAATACTATCAGACCGTGAAAGTTCGTTTATGTTCTTCACCTTATTATAATAGAGAATGAAACGTGAACGAAGTTCTTTATATCGATTACCTTTTTCGGTTTTTCTTATTCTTTTCTCTATGCAAGTGGGACAAGTGAGGACATATAAGGACATCTGCGGACAGTCTGAAACAAGCTATTATTCAAGGCTATATATTTGCATCAAACAAGAAAAAAGAAGTAATATCAAAACATAATGAAATATGGAAATAGTAACCATTGAAAAGAAAACATTCGAACTTTGGCAGGAAAAGTTTAACCACTTTATCAATCATATGGATGCCCTGTGTATTCCTTTGCGGAGAAAACAGGATAAGTGGTTGGATAACTGCGAAACCTGCCGTTTGCTGAATGTGTCTGCCCGGACGATGCAAACCTATCGTGATATGGGCAAATTACCTTATTCGCAAATCAATAACAAGATTTATTATAAGATTTCGGATGTGGAAACCTTTATGCAAAATCACGTGAAGAATAACTCTAAAAAATAGAACCTATGGATTTGATAACAAAAGATTCCAATACAACACAAGTATTGTTTTCATCCCTTGACCGGGTGTTGGAGAATATGGAATACATGATGACGAATTATCGTCCGGTACTGGGTGGCGAACATTACTTGACAGGTGAGGAAGTCTGCCAAAAACTGTGTATCAGTAAGCGGACTTTGCAGGATTACAGGGATACAGGACTGCTGGGATATGTGCAACTTCCGGGAAAAATCATTTATCGGGAAAGTGATATAATGAATTTGTTAGATAAGCATTACAGGAATGATAACTTGAAATATTGAAAGCATGAAATCTTGTTTTCTTGAGAAATAGCAATATTTCATGCTTCAATTTTAGCTTAAAATTCATCGGTCAAAGATGGTTCTAAGAGGGACTAAGCTTCCCTCTTAGAGTTAGTTCGGAATTTCTTTCCTGATATTAGCCCAATATAAAATTGCTCATTTAAGAAACATAGTACATCCTTGCATTGCTTTTTATCATTGGGTATATTGAGTTTACCATCGGCAATTTCTATTTGCAAATTGAATTTCTTTGCAGAAGATTTAAGCTTTTTGACTGTCGCTGTAGCCAAAATGTTACTCTTTTGGATAAGTGTTATTTGTTTTCTAATCATAGAATTACTATTTTCTTTCAACCAATCTACGTTCACATTTAATAATTCTTGATTAGCAAAGTCTTCAATGGTTTCGTTTGACGCTTCTTCAAAGAAATCTATCAATGAAATTATTTTGTTTGCATTAGTATATGATTTAAAATAGAATTTACCATTTTTATATATGGCATTTACTGTATTTTCAACTATAAGAGCATCATTTGACAGTTTATCATAGGTGGAGTTATTCCAAAAAAGTACATTTTTATTTTGTAACAGTTTCCTTTTGTCAAAGTTCTGAAAATAATATATGTTATTTTCAATCCAGAATAGTGATTTGATCTCATCTGTTGATATATCCAAGGTGTTTAAACCGATACTATTAGTGTTCGCTTCTAATAATGTATCAGAAAGAGGAAATTCAACATATAATACCTCGTTCCCATCTATATTAAAATTCCCATCAAATAAAATTTCTTCAGTTTCACTATCCATTAGTTTTGTTGAATTGTCAATAAAACAGGATTTTATGTTATTTGTAATTGCCTGTAGTAAATCTATTTTTCTTACAGTGTCATCTTTTAAAAGGGCAAAGAAGTTGCATACGGCAGAATTAGCTTGTGTTCTCATAAGTTATAATTGATTTAAAATTACATAATCTGTTAGCTGTGAATATCTTTTCACTTCATTGGTGTTCACTAATTTCTTTTTTGAAATCATAGTGTAGACAACGCCACTGTTTGTTGTGACTTCATAATATCTATAGCCAAAGAGTTTTATAATTGGGTTGTAAAAATATGTACCTCTATTTATAACTATCAATATGATTAACACAACAAACCATCCAAAAATAAAAATTGGATCTTTTTTAAAGAGTTCAATACATGGTAAAAAATAGCTTAACAACAAAGAGTTCATATTCAAATCTGCGCTCTTAATAGATTTTACACCTATGTTATTAATAGTTAATTTCCCTCTCGCTGCTTTCATGAATAAATAACATGCTAATAAGAGTATAATGAAAATGAATATTAGATTTAATCGGTTGAAAATCTCTATAGGCTTATTAATGAGTCCAATCTGATTCCCTTTGGTTAAGTTATTATATACTTCAACTGCCCATACAATAAATATTATAGGAGAATAGGCTGTTAATACAAAAATTAGTTTTATATGATTGGCAAACATATAATGAAAATATCATCTAATATGAAACTATTTTATTTTCCGTTCACAATTTGTATTATCTGTATCACTCTGTATTAGTTTGATATTCAGAACTTACTAAGTACAAAAGTATAAATAAAAAAAGACTTAAGAATACTTTCCTAAGTCTTTTTTTTGAATTTGTGATTTAATCTTATGATTGGAGAATATTTAGCTTCATATCTACCTCTTTCATATCTTTCAAAATGCTTTGGTCTAATACTTTGGCATAATGCTGTGTCATTCTCGTAGACGAATGCCCCAACATTTTAGACACATTCGGAAGTGATACATTGTTAGCCAGTGCGATGACGCTTGCAAAGCTGTGCCGGGCGGTGTGCGTGGTCAGATTTTTTCTAATTCCGCACAGGTCAGCAATTTCTTTCAAATAACTGTTCATCTTCTGATTGCAAGGAACAGGCAACATAACACCTTTATCAAGGCAATACGGATTGTCCTTGTATTTTTCAAGTATCTGTTTCGGAATGTTCAAAAGTGGAATATTACAAAGATTGTTTGTCTTTTCACGGGCTTTCACTATCCACAAATTACCGTTACTATCCTCTGAAATATGTTCGGGACGTAAATTATATACGTCTATAAACGCCAGTCCAGTGTACACACAGAAGATAAATACATCTCGTACCAGTTCCAGCCGTTCTATCTTAAATTCTTTCTGCCATATCTTATTAATTTCAGTTTGGCTAAGGAACTGTTTGTTTACTTCTACCTCGTGAAACTTGATTCCGGCAAACGGGTTCTTCGTCAGCCACTCGTTGGCAATGGCGAGGTTTATCACTTTCTTAAAGCATTTCATGTACCGGATAACGGTATTCTGTGCGCAATGCTTCTCAGCCTTTAGGTACAGGTCGAATTTACGTACCAGTTCCCCGTTCACCTCACGCAACAGCATATCATCTACCTTATAATCCCGTTTCACCAGTTCCATGAGATATTTCAGGCAGTTATCGTAACGTCTTACGGTAATGTCGGCATAGTCCGTCCCGATTAGCTTCCGGCAGTTATCGTTATGCTCCTTGAACACATTATATAATGTCTTGAAAGTTTCGTCCTTTCCCTGATAGCGGTTCACTATGGCACGTGCGGAGATAATCTTTCCCTCCAGTTCCAAGTCTTGGTAAATCTGATAGAATTTCACACGCAGGGCATCAATGTAATGATTAAGTTCTGCAGAATTTCGGTCTTTGCCTGTCGATTTCTCTTTTTCCTGCGACCAAAGTGGGACTTTTACGCTTCGTTTTAGTTGAAGTTCCACATACAAGCGGTCATAAGTGACACGCACACGCACGGGCGCTTCCCCGTTTTTTAACAGTTTGCTTCTCTTGATGAAGAACAAAACGCTGAATCTCTTTCTTTCCATACTGCTCAATTTTTAATGATACAAAGTTAGGAAATCGAACCGAGGACTCTGTTATGTAAAATAGTGCAACGTGCAGTAAAAGAATGAAGTAGCTATCGCGTAGTGGAACATTCAGGGCTTTCTAAAACCGTCCCCCGAATAAGGACGTATAGTTTGCTTTAATCCCACTTATTTTGCCTATTCTTGGAAATGAAAAATCCCTGAATTCCTTTGAAATTCAGGGATTTACATCGTTTTTCTTTTCTTAAAAGTGGTGCCACCAGGAATCGAACCGGGGACACAAGGATTTTCAGTCCTTTGCTCTACCAACTGAGCTATGGAACCATCATGTCGTTTTGTATATCGTTGTTTCGATTACGGGTGCAAAGATACGGACTTTTTTGATATATGCAATAGGTGGCGGTGGATTTTTTGAAAATATTTGAGGGTAGAGGTGAAATTAGCTGCTATAAGCAGGGTAAATAGGGGGAGCGTGTAGATAAATATGGATTTTTACTTATTTTTGGAAGCGGGTAGAGAATGATTAATAAGCTATAGATATGAAGAAAGTAATTTGGAGTATTGTTTTAAGTTGGGTATGTTTGGCATTTGCTGCTGCTGGGATAGGAACTCGTGATGCGGTGTCTGCCTGTGATGGGAAAGTGTATAAAAAAGGGGATAAGATTATGTTTGGTGTCCCTAAGGTTTCCGGATATTTGTTTGTTAGGACGTTTACAAAGGATGGGAAGATTTCTACGATGCCGAAAGAGAATCTGGCTAGTCAAGAGGCGGTGATCGTTGATATTCCAGATTACGATAAGAAACTCTTTGAGGGTATGGGCGTTTATTCTGAGGAAGAAACGCATCCTCTTGTCGTGGTAGAGCTGGATGGACGGCGTCTTTGTATAAATATTAATGATGCGCTTAGTCAAGGGAATATTGTTTCGGAATATTTTAAAAGCGAAGTTGAGGGTGTGGTCGATTTAACGTCCGATCTCTTATTTGTTTATGCGCTTAAATTAAATAATGTGACAGTTGATGACGATGTGATAGTAAGGTATATGGCTCATTGTGACAAGAATCTGGTAGAGAAAAATCAAGCGGATCCATTTACTATGGCGGATCTTAAGAAAGAATATGCCGCTAAATTGGAAAAGGCGTTAGGGGACGTTGATTTTAGTAAGGTGTTTCGTATTGAGAGTCAGTCGGAGATGTTACAATATGATATGGATAAGCAGATCTTTCCATTAAAAGGGTTGTGGTGCCCACAAATTAAGACAGACCAGCCGGATGCGTTGGCTAAGATTGGCTTTTGTAAATGGGATGATTGTGCCTTTCGATTTGTGAATATACCAGAGTTCATGAATGTCCCTTGTGAGACGGCTCGTGCGAAAGGGTTTTATGATATGAGGAAAGTCGGAAAAGTGCCTACTTATAATAAGCCGCTGGCTACTTCTTATACTTATATCCGTTTCTTGGATAAGAAGGTACAGCTTCCCGAGAAAAAGAATAAGGTCTATCATAACGGTGATATAAAGAGTATGTCTTTGGCTGATTTGTATGGGAAAATGGCTATAGAGGCGCAAATTATAAAGATGGATGTTTATCACTTACCTTTCTTGAAGATAAGTGATTTTGAACTCTTCTATAATTATTTAGGATCCATTGAAGTGAAATAATAGGAAAACGGTCCGTCCCCCAATAAAAATGAGACGGACCGCTTTGCATTCGTGAATTCAGAGCGGATATTTCTTTTTAGTTTAGTGAGTTCCAACCTTGCGCCTTAAGCTCGACTTCACCTCCGTCACGACCGACAAGATAATTGCCTAACTCCGGCTTTGTTATATGACCGATCACCTTAATACCTTTCATTTCCGACACCTTATCATGATCTGCTAAAGGAACAGTGAATAAGAGTTCATAATCCTCACCTCCATTCAATGCCGCGGTTATCAGATTCATGTTAAACTGCTCTGCCATGGCTGCGGTTTGGTAATCGATAGGAATACGATCTTCGTAAACTCGGCAACCTACATTACTTTCTTTAGATATATGAAGCAACTCCGAAGAGAGGCCGTCGGAGATATCCATCATGGAGGTAGGAACGATTCCTGCTTGGTCAAGAACCTCGACAATGTCTTTGCGGGCTTCCGGTTTTAATTGGCGTTCCAACAAATATTCTTTACCAGAGAAATCGGGCGTGAAATCTTTCTCCCCATTAAATATGCTTTTCTCCCGTTCCAGTAATTGGAGACCCATGTAGGCGGCCCCTAAATCGCCGGACACGCAAATAAGATCGGTCTCCTTGGCTCCGTTTCGATAGACAACTTTACCTTTCTCTCCCTCGCCTAGGCAAGTGATGCTGATCGCTAACCCTGTGCGTGAGGCGGAAGTGTCGCCACCAACGAGATCTACGTCATAGATATCACAAGCGAGTTTAATGCCCTCGTAGAATTCTTCGAGATCTTCTACACAGAAACGTTTGGAAATACCCAATGATACCGTAATCTGTTTCGGGCGGCCGTTCATGGCGTAAATATCGGAGAAGTTTACGACTGCGGATTTATAGCCGAGATGTTTCAACGGCACATACATCAAATCGAAATGAATACCTTCCAGCAAAAGGTCTGTCGTAACCAATACTTGCTTGTCTGTGTAATCCAGTACGGCTGCGTCGTCACCAACACCTTTCAACGTACTCGGATTTTTAAGTTCTATTTTATCGGTGAGATGACGGATTAACCCGAACTCTCCCAAAGTCGATATTTCTGTTCTATTGCTCATAAGATTGTTAACGTAATATAGGATGATTCTTTATTCTTGTATCAATATGTTTAACTATTAATTCTTGAAATTGTTTTTCCCGGTCCATACAGAAACCCACCGTAATAGGCAAACAATATAAATGAGAAAACCATTCCATGGGAAGCGAAGGAAGGTCACGGAGTCGGGCGGCATCTTTCTCCGTGATGATTATCAATTTACTTGTAGAAGTCAACCGCTTGAAGGCCGTTTGTATTTTCTGGATGTCATGCCGATCGAAGGCGTGATGATCCGGAAAGATCAATGAGGTGACATGCTCCGTATATTTATGGATCTCTTTTTCGAGAGGTGCCGGGGATGCGATACCGGATACCAATAAAACCTCTGTAGTAGAGGCCAGCCCTTTTAATGTGCGTCTGGGGGCTTTACCGGAAAAGACGGGTTCCAGCTCCCCGTAAAGAATACGGCTGAAATAGAGCTCTTGATAAGCTGAGAGATGTATATCCTCCTCTATGATCCGGAAGTCTATAGGTTGTATATATGACTCACATTTCGTGACAATGATCACGTCCGCACGTCGAGCGCCATCCATAGGTTCCCTTAAACGGCCTGCGGGTAAGAGCTTATCTTGCGTATAAAGACGGTGGCAATCGGTTAAAAGGATGTTCAGCGTGGGGGCGACGTATCGATGTTGAAAGGCATCGTCCAGCACGATCACTTCCGGGCGCTTATTCTCTGGCAGAGCCAATAGATTGCGGATACCCCTGCGGCGATCAGCGTCTACGGCAACGAGAATATCCGGAAACTTACGTTTCATTTGGTACGGCTCGTCACCGATATCCTTGCTGGTACTTCGCTGATCGGCCAACAAGAAACCGGAGGTTTTCCGTTTATAGCCACGGCTGAGTACAGCTACCCGGTATCGGTCTTTTATCAAACGGATGATGTATTCCGTATGAGGGGTTTTTCCGGTCCCCCCGACAGTCAGGTTCCCCACGCAAATAATAGGCAGATCATACCGCTCTGTCCGAAGGATTTTCCAGTCGAACAGCTGATTCCTGAATCTCACCCCGATTCCATAAAGGAAAGAGAATGGAGTGAGGAGTTTATTGAACTTAATCGTATGATCTGTCAGCATGGTCCAGTTATTATAACGGTTTCATATCGTAAGGCATACGAGCTTGGATTCCGCAATTCGTCTTGATATTATTCAACGTCTTGAAGTACTCGAACTCATTACCCAATACATTTTTGACGATAGAGAGTTTCACCTCTCCGAGCTGGCTTTCCAAGAACTCGTCCAAGAAATTTTTGGAACCGCTGACGGTAGTTACGCTATACTGATCCAGATCAGCCAACCCCGCCGCTGTGCTTATAGCTAATTCAATACCGCCCAGCTCATCGACCAAACCTCTTTCTTTCGCTTGCTCACCCGTCCAGACCCGTCCTTGTCCGATAGCGTTGACCGCTTCGGTAGTCATACCTCTACCTTCGGCGCAGCGGGAAAGGAACGTTTGGTAGCCTCTTTCCACGTATCCTTGTATCAGTGCTTTCTCACTCTCGGTCATGGGACGGGAGAGGTCTCCTAAGTCCGAGAATGTGTTCGTCTTTACGATGTCCGTGGTCAACGCTAGTTTCCCGAATAATCCGGAGGCGTTCGGGAACATGCCGAAGATACCGATGGAACCGGTCAACGTATTCGGTTCGGCGATGATCTTATTAGCGGCGCATGAGATATAGTAGCCTCCCGAGGCAGCTACGTTGCCCATGGAAACGACCACAGGTTTCACCTTTTTCAACTCGACAACTTGACGCCATATCTGCTCGGATATATAAGCGCTACCTCCCGGGGAATTCACACGGAATACCACGGCTTTCACGTCGTCATTGTTTTTTAGCTTGATAAGCTCATCGGCCATTTTCTCCGTGATACTTTGTTCGATATCGTAAAAGTTGCCGGGTGTTTGCGCCTTAATCTCGCCTTCGGCGTAAAGTACAGCTATCTCCGGGGCGTTTTTGGTGGGTGATGCCTTGAGGGTTTTCATTTGAGCTAAGTTGGCCGATCTCAGTTTCTCTCCATTTTGTCCGGCTAACTCTTTGACATATGCTTCTACCTCCGGCTTATACTTCAATTCGTCTATAAAGCCACATTCTACCGTTTTCACCGGGTCCGCGAAGAAAAGCCCCTCATTGGCGTAATGGTTGATATCGTTCACGCTGATGCCGCGTGATTCGGCGATGCCTTCGGTTATATTATCCCAGATGGTGGAGATATACGATTGGATTTGCTCCCGGTTCGCCTCGCTCAGCTTATCCAGCATAAAGGGCTCCACGGCACCTTTGTAGGTACCTACCTTAAAAATCTGCATCTCGATACCTACCTTATCCATCAGTCCTTTGTAGAATAGGGTTTGCGAGGCGAGTCCCGTCAACTCAAGGATGCCTTGCGGATTCAAGAATACCTTATCGGCCACGGAGCAAAGGAAGTAATTCCCTTGCGTGAAATTATCGGCGTAAGCTACCACGAACTTGCCGCTTTCCTTGAAGTCTATCAGCGATCGGCGGATTGCCTCCAAGCTGGCGCTACCCGAGGAGAGAAGCCCCGATTCGATATAAATCCCCGCGATCTTGTCATTCTGTTTCGCTATCCGGATCGTCTCGAGCAGGTCCTTCAGTGACAGCATGTTTTCCTTGTCGCCCATCAAGGCGGAGAATGGATTCTCCGCCGGGTTATCCGCTAGCGTCCCGTCTAGCTTGATCTTGAATACCGTATTGCTCTTGGGGGTGTAATCAGGTGTGCTACCTACGGTGGCGATATATCCTATAGTCATGGATATCAATACCGTCAGGATTATTCCCATTGCCAACATAACGCCTAGCGTTGAGGCAAACATCATTTTAAAGAATTGTTTCATATCTATTGAAAACTAATTAGATGACAAATGTACGAAAATTTCCTCTACGTCCCGGTCGCTGAGGCATACTTGTTGGTAAACATCTCGCAGAAGCTCCGGGTTGATCTTTTTGAAATCCTTTTCTAAAGGGGTGATGAAAAGACCTCCGATATCGGCAGCTCCCGGGCTGGACAGGAGATGGTCGTCGCCCTCGGCCTCGTATTGCCACGGGCGGTGGCGTTTACGAGGGATAACCGTGATTACCCAATTATTATCGTAATAGGAGCCGAAGATATTCATCATCGGCTCGGGCTCACCGGGAAGTATCGGCAAAGCGGCGTAGATCTTTTTGAAGAGCCGGGTGGCGGCTTCTTCGGTGGCGGCTTGGATGACGAGGCCGGGGCGGAGGTTGCCGGTGAGTGGGTATATACGGTTGTCGTATACACTCGCATACGATTGTCGTATAAATTGGGTTACCTCTTCATCCAGCGGCATGATGCCTCGTGTCACCGCTTGGAAGTGGGCATGATCCGGTGCCGAGGCTCCGCTACGGGGTCCATTGTAGAAGACGGTGAAGGGAGCGAGTCTCCTTGTCAGTTCCAAGAAGTCATTCCATTGCGGCAATATCAGTTGCGGAGTATGTTTCCGGGTAGGGATCGTGAAATGTTGGGGGAAGATCGGGTAGGGGTTGCACAATACCAGATGGCGAAAGCCGAAAGGCAGTCGCTCCTGTTCCACCGGCAGGTTCTCGGGACATAGGAAGCACTTGCGTTCTTTTAGGGATCGGGCATCTACCTTGGCCCCGGTGGAAACAATACGGGCGGGATTGAATTGCGCACGTATCGAGAACCCTCCCATATCGAAGGATTTTACTTGCACGGCCTTCAGCGCCTTATAGTTCTTCTCGGCCAATGGCCATGTCACGAGTTGCTTGGCTAATAATTCGGTCGCTTGTGATGAGCTGACCCAGTTGTTTGGTTTCATTGTCTTTCCATGTTTAAGCGGGCCTCGAGTTCCCAAGTCCTGATTTTATCCTTATATATATTATGGTTGTTCATTTTTACGACATCCAATGAGGCGTCGGAGTTATCTTCCCAACGGCGGCAAAGGTACAGCACGTCGTAGATCCGCCCGATCGGGTACTCGCGGCTGATGCGCAGGCCGAGGGCGTAATCTTCTCCGTAACTGGTGTTCGGGAGGTTTAGTTTCCGTAGCAAGGGTGTATAAAAGGCTCGGGGCGCTCCAAGCCCGTTGATGCGGAGGGCGTTATTGCGGCCGTTCTCGGGAGTCCATTCTTTATGGTCGATAATTCCGGGCGGGATGGTTCGCATATCGAAATCGGTCATTCGGTAGGTTCCGACCACCATGGCGCATCGCTGCTCGTAGAAGGCTTCCACGATCTTACGCAGGGTATGCTCGTCACTGTATACATCATCGCTATCCAATTGGATGGCGAACTTGCCGCAAGCCGAATGGTGTATTCCTATATTCCAGCAACCCCCGATGCCGAGGTCGTCACGCTCCGGCTGGATATGGATAATACGAGGGTCCGTGGCGGCGATCGCTTGGATTCGCTCGGAGGTGCCATCCGTGGAATGATTATCGATAATGATTAGGTTGAAAGGGAAGGACGCCTCTTGTCGCAGTACGGAACGGATAGCGTCCTCGATCGTCCGTACACGGTTACGTACAGGGATAATAACGGAGGCTTCCGTTTGAAATGTCTGCTCGTCAAAACGGACTGGCTTGAAATGAGGGGGCAAGTAGCCGCCTATCATCTTTAAGTGATCTGTACAGGCGGCTTCCATCTCGATCTGTACAAAGCGGTTCTTGGGATCTACATAGTCGAACATCTTCTCTCCGGATTTCCGTAAATCATTCTCTACTTCTGTATATAGATATTCGTTGATATGCGTCAGCGGAGCGTTTTGGGAGACTTTCAGGCGCAAGTCGTAGAGTCCGGCGAATGTATATTCCGTATCCATGGAGGCTATGGCGTTTTGTAGCGTGGAAGAACGATAAAGTAGGAGGGAGCCGAAATTGAAATCATCCCTAAGACTTCCTTTCTGGTAATCGATCACCGGATGGGGGTTGAGTTTGCCCTCCTTCTGCTCGTAATAATCGGAGTAAACCATACCGGATCTCGTATCGTCGGCGATGGCGACAAAACGCTCTAGGGCATACATGCCTAATTGAAGCTCTTCAGTCTTCGTATAAATCAACGTATAATGGGCACTGGCATAGCCGGCTATTTCCCGGAGGGTCTTCGTGCTCCATATATTCTCCGTGCGGATTAAATTGCAGGGATAAATAGCCTTGGCGTGGGGATCGTCCGTGATTAGATAGATCTGACTCACTAAGGACGACTCGGCCAATTGCGCTACCGTTTGTCGTGTAGCCTCTATTTTTCCATAAGGGATAAAGCAATTGATTCGTTTCATTGTATATACTGTATTTTATTTTGTTGTTGAATGGAGAAAAAGCGTAAGATGGACTCCATGAGTCGATTTCGTTCCGACGGTGTTTGAAGCGCCTCGAATGGGAAACCGAGCGAACAAGTCCGGTATTTTCCTTCATAAACGATTCCCGCCCCGATATTGTTCTCCGGATATCTCAAGATGGTATGGGCGAGCTTATCCGCCGGAAGTACACCGTCTACCGACTCGATCGAGTAGCAAATAGGGTTCGGACGTGTCCGGAACGTGTATCTGCCGTTTATATATCCGTAAGGGGATGCGCAACTGTTTACGATTCCCTCCTTGCTGGCATTACGGCTAGCCAACTTCCCTTTTAGTACCTCCTCGACGAACGTACGGTCTTGTGCGTTGCCCCAGCTGTCGGAGAAAAGATTCGTCCCGCTTACAAGCAAGTTGCCGCCTTGGGCAAGGTAGCTGCGAAGCGTATCCTGTAAAACGGGAGTGATAACCGGTTGGCGCTGTTTTCCTAAAATCAAGTCAATAATCGGATACGTATCCGGCTTTACGACTCCCTCGGCCAAAGATTTATGGCTACATGAAACAAAGGAATAACCGGTCCCGGCCATGGCCTGCCCATGTATGAAAGGATAATCGAAGGTATTGCCCGCTATGACTTGCCCTGCGTAATTGTTGTAACTATCCCCATGCCCGTTATTATCATTGCTGTTCCATGTGGCGGAACGGCGGAATTCGAATTGATCCCCGATAAATGCGATATCATTCAGATAAGGCACTCCCCGGTCGACGGCATAAAGAAAGCCGGCTAAACTATCCGCCGCACTCTCGAAACTGGCTGGACCGCTGATCCTGTCGAATCCATTGACGATTAATACCGTCTTATCCTTTTCACCTTTAGGAGACCGGTAAACACTTACGATCTCGGAAGGGAAACTGATGCCTCCCTTATTTACGGCAGCTACCTTATAACTATGGATAATACCCGTCTCAATTGGAAGAATGATTTCTTCTCCTTTTACGAGCGTCCCGTTATCGAATCCACCGCTGTCTTTTCGACTATAAAGGATATAGGCGGTTGGTGAGGCACTCTCCTCAAGAGTATCCTGTACGGCTTTCCAGCCGATTCTCACTTTATTCGTTTCTACGAGCTCCGTATACAGACGATCGGGTGGGAGCGGTTGTACGATAGGCTCCTGTTTATTCTGGAAACAGATATAACGGAGCATCCCTTTATAGATCGCCCTACAGATAAGGAAACGGAAGCGTGGGTCTAACCCGTAACGCATATCGGCGAAGTTTTGATGGGATAGTAATTCTAATAGCATCGTTGGGACATCGGGAATACGTGCCTCTATATAAGATTGATTCCACATGCCACGGCGGCTCCATTGAGGATTGTAAACCTTGCGGACATCGGACAGGATCTGTGTTTGGATCATGTCGGTTAGGTCTCTGGCGATCTCCCGGCTTTTCCGGTTGGTGTAGATTCCGTCGTTGCTTTTAGACATATAGATGCCGAGTGTCCCTATAATTGAGTCATCCGGGGTGGTTCCTGCGTCGGAATGGAATGCGAAGGCCATGTCGATAGGGATATGGGCTTGTTCTTTTAAATAATTAACCCATCGGGGACGTGCGTAAATGTCGTCTTGATAATCATTGTGGAAAGCGCTTTTCGAATAGATACTATCTGGCATTCCCGCCCATTGTAGCCAATATCGGGCCGCCTCGGTAAACCGTGGATACCCACTTGTCTCTGCTTCTATCGGATAGGGACTTTCTAGCGGGCTACGTGCGATGTTCCCCATGCCGCCACCGATCTTGATCGCATCTGCCGTGATAATCTTTCCCGATTTATTGCTTTGATTCGTTAATACGATTCTCTCATGGGCTTGTTCATGTGCCGTGAATTTGAAGTTTCCCAGATAGATCCAAGTCCCACCCCCCATTGTTTGATTGACGGCGATTGTGGTTTCCCCTCCGGCATGATGGATGGTATACAGTGCCTGCTCTGTGCTGTTCGGAAAAGATTGATAGGAGGCATAGACCGCGTAATTCCCCGATTCCGGAATTTCGGGAATCCACTCGATGAGACTTTCTTTTCCTTTCCTCTGTGTGACCGTCTGCCGATAGGTACCTTGCGTAAAAGGGTTCTCCCCATTCGTATAAGTAGCTTGAATATGCCCAAATCCGGCTTTCTCCCCATCCGACCAAGCTTTCTCTCCATCCAATTCCTTATACTCGGATCCCGGAGTAGAGCGATCATTGTCGATAATGATTTCGTGTATTTGAGTGTCCCTTTCCCGGGGGATAAGAATAGTCGCTCCTGCGTTTTCAAGCATCGGGGTCAGATAAGGAAGAACAAAACTCTGCGTAAATAAGTCCTCCACGGTGCCGAACATGCGAGCCCGTTGCCATTCCCAGCGATGGGCGGTCTGGGCGTAATATAAACCATGGCTTTGCCAAAGGGCGATATGACGGTTTTGTAATCCGTTTTTTATCTCATGAGGGCTGGATAGGCTACGGGTTAGCGGGTATTTGCTCTCTTTAATGGAGTATAGCCTCTTTTTGTTGGGACGTCCTTTTCTGTCGTATTCGGGAATCAGGCTCTCAATGTCTGTACCTCGGGTCAAGATGACGATCTTGGAGGCATTGGGGAATAGGGGAGCTATACTTGCGTAAAGCTCAGAAACGTTATATTCCTGAAAAGGGATGTCCTCCAAAGCTTCATTGGCGAAAAGCGTGACTTTCTTCTTCTGTATGAGGATGGAGTCAATCTTAATGGTGCGTGAAGACACATATTGCCTTGCGAAAGAGTTTAGCTTTTGATCCAATTGCTTTTTTAAGCTTTCACTATCCTGCCCTTCTGCCGGAAAGCTCCAGAGAAAAATGGATAGTAAGGATATGATGATCCTAACAGGATAGGAGAGTTTTTCTCGCATATTTTTATAAATATTATTGGCTGTCTTATTTCTACAAATTTACGGAAAATCTCCGTAATAACCTTATAAAAAGCCCAGATTGGCGCAATTAAAATTGAATATGAAGAAGGTAGGGGCAAATTGTGGATATTGGGAGAAGTCAAATCTATGTGAACGGCAGCAAGGAGAAGAACGGATTTGTCCCTATCATGGGACGGGTAGCGATTAACGGGACGATGGTGCGGTTCAGTTCAGTTGCGAGCGAACTATTCGTGTTCATGGTCAAGACGCCTATCTGGGGAATGATTATCCCTTCTTGAAGTGTCGGGTTTGCGATAGTATCTCAATGGGAAACGGTGGTAAAGTCAATGGGATAGAGGTGTTATCTCAATGACTTTACGGCCGTGTCCCATAGGCTTTTTTTGTATCCCGGATAAGTTGGTAGGGGATGGTTCAGGGCGCAAAGGGCGCATCTTTGCGAGGTTTGTAAAACTTTTATATTATAAAAAAATTAGCGTCTTACTTATTATATAGATGGAGTAATATATTTTTTTTGTAAAATGTTTTTGCGAACACGTAAAGATGCGCCCTAATGCGCCCTGTGATTTTTTTGGAAGATTTTCTTGATGTCTTAAAGTATAGATAGACAGTTGTTTATGTAATACTGTTCTCTTAGCCCTTTTTTAGTCTTTGGGGCGATATAATCGGCCTAAACTCACATTTACGTGGCCCAAAAGCACGTGTACAGAGCGATTTTCTCGTGATTCCATGAGCAGAAAGCCGTTTTTCCCGTGTGATTTCCTCTCGTCGCTAGGACCCTGTTTATCGTTTTTATACGTGTAAAAGCACTCGTGAGAGCCCTGTTTTCGGTACACGCGGTGACTCGTAAGTTAAAAAAGAGGATCACGTATTATTTAATGTACGCAATCCCCCTCGTGAAAAAAAGCCTAAAAAATAATGCCCGATAAATTTGGATCGTATGTTTTATAGCATTACTTTTGCACCCGCATTCGAGAGAGAACGGCGCTT
>NZ_QTLP01000031.1:0-56737 GCF_003635405.1 Parabacteroides sp. AF39-10AC
ATCTTTCTCATCCATATCTCTCTATTTTAAATTCCAACTGAAAACAAACACGCGAAATTAGACATCCTGACAAATTATATCTTTTGCGGCAAGTTGTTTTATTGACGAATAGCCACTATATTTGTACGTTGTTTTAAACAGAGTACAGACTAAATTAAAAAGTAAAGCATATGCACAATTGGTTTGAATGTAAGGTCTCTTACGAGAAAATGCTGGAAAATGGCATGCAGAAAAAAGTAACCGAGCCTTACTTGGTAGACGCCCTGTCTTTTACGGAAGCGGAAGCTCGCATCATCGAGGAGATCCGCCCCTTCATCACGGGTGAATTCACGGTAACAGACATCAAACGAGCTCGTTTATCCGAATTATTCTTCAACGAGAATGGTGATCGGTTCTATAAGATCAAGGTTTATTTTATCACGTTGGACGAGAAGAGCGGAGCGGAAAAGAAAACCGCCGCACAAATGCTTGCCCAAGCCACTACGCTGAAAGAGGCCATCGCCGTATTGGAAGATGGAATGAAGGGTACATTGGCGGATTATACCATCGCCTCGGTAACGGAAACCCAGTTGATGGATGTATTCCCATTCGATGCGAACAGTATTCCCGGCGAGAAGAAAAGTGGCGAGGAACTGATAGCGGAGCAAAAACAACAAGCTGAACAAAGAGGATAAAAACATGAGTATCGCTCAAAACATAGTACAACTGAAAACGTCGCTCCCGCAAGGGGTGACGTTGGTTGCCGTCTCTAAGTTTCACCCGGTGGAGGCTCTATGGGAGGCTTACAACGCCGGACAGCGGGTGTTTGGCGAAAGCAGGGCACAGGAACTGAGCGCCAAGCAAAAAGTACTACCTGAGGATATCGAATGGCATTTTATCGGCCCGTTACAAAGCAATAAGGTAAAAGATATCGCTCCTTTTATTCATTTGATCCATAGCATAGACTCCTTGAAGCTTTTGGCTGAGGTGAATAAACAAGCGAAAAAACACGACCGCACGATCCGGGTATTATTGGAGATCCATGTGGCGCAAGAGGAATCCAAGCACGGACTCAGTCCTGAGGAATGCAAGGAGTTGTTGCGTGACGAGTCCTTGGCCGAATTCCAGCATATTCGTATTTGCGGATTGATGGGCATGGCTACCAATACCGATGATACGGGGTTGATACGGGAAGAATTCCGCAAGATCCATGATTTATTTATCGAACTGAAAGAGACGCTCTGTAAAGATAATGTCGATTTCAAGGAGATATCCATGGGGATGAGCCACGATTACCCGATCGCTATCCAAGAAGGAAGCACCTTGATACGGGTGGGTACCAGTATCTTTGGCGAACGGGAATATTAAAGTAATTATTAAATCTAAATATAGGCAACATGATTGACATTAAAACCCAATATGCGGGGTTAACACTTCGCAATCCGATTATCGTAGGGAGCTCCGGACTCACCAATAAGGCGGAACGTAACAGGGATTTTGAGAAAGCAGGTGCTGGAGCTATCGTATTGAAAT
This sequence comes from Parabacteroides sp. AF39-10AC, assembly GCF_003635405.1. Lineage (NCBI taxonomy): Bacteria > Pseudomonadati > Bacteroidota > Bacteroidia > Bacteroidales > Tannerellaceae > Parabacteroides > Parabacteroides sp. AF39-10AC. Next base: position 1,513 of record NZ_QTLP01000031.1, read on the forward strand.
CTCTTTTCGAAGAGCAGATCGAGATGCAGAGCGAGGCTTTGATGCAAGACTCCGATTACCCCGAAGCGGCGGATTATATCCGTGGTTATGTAAAAGCGAATCAAGTAAATGATTATCTGGAACTGATCAAGAAGAGCAAGGAATTATGTACGATCCCCATTATCGCCAGCATCAATTGCTATAAGGCGGACGCTTGGATCGACTTTGCCCGCCAAATTGAGTTAGCGGGAGCGGACGCTTTGGAATTGAACGTGTTCTTCATGGAAACCGAACTGACCGAAGATTTCGAGAGTATCCGGGATACGTATGTCAGTATCATCCGCAAGGTAAAAGAGACCGTATCGATTCCGGTTATCATGAAGATCGGAAAGAATTACAGCAATATTCCTTCGCTGGTTAATTTGTTGAAAGTAAACGGTGCTGATGGTGTCGTGCTATTCAATCGTTTCTACCAGCCGGATATCGACATTAATAATATGCAGATCGTTTCGGGTAATGTATTTAGCAATCATTCCGATTTGAGTGACACGATTCGCTGGACGGCTATCGTATCCGGAAAGATCCCGGGAATCAGTATCGCTTCCTCTACCGGTGTGCATGATTGGGAAGATGTCGTTAAATGTCTATTGGCCGGCGCTTCCGCCGTACAGATGTGTAGCGCTGTCTATACACATGGAGCGGAAATCATCTCCCAAGTATTGACTTGCGTGGAAGAGTGGATGCATCAGGCACATTACCAATCCCTTTCCCAATTCCAAGGCAAATTGAATTACGCCAATATCCCGAACCCGGCGATGTATGAGCGTTCACAATTCATGAAATATTTCTCCAACAGAGATTAAAAGAAATACCTAGTAGTAGAGACGGGGCGTGCCCCGTCTCATCCCAGCTAAATGGTAACTTAAAGATACTATTCAGACGGTGATGAGACGGGGCACGCCCTGTCTCTACTATAGGGTAATATACAATAGTCTTAATTATTTTCCACTAGAAAGTATTTTTATTAGAAAATAGTTATATCTTTGCATCATCAAACAAGTTATAAAGAAATATGGAACCAATTTGCGCCATAAAGGATATCTATAAGATACTGTACCAGTTCGAGAAAAATTTCTCGGAAGTACATGCTATCACCATCAACGAGGCCATGTTGCTTTGTTGCTTAAAGGATAATGAGGCAAAGTCGGCAGGAATGATTTGCGATTATATCGGTCTTTCAAACTCCCGGGTCTCAAAGGTGATCACCTCTGTCGAGAACAAGGGGTTTATCCGCAGGAACATCAATAAAGAGGATAAGCGGCAAATGTTTTTCTCGCTCACCCCAAAAGGGAAAGAGAAAATACAACAGATGATGCAGGCCGAGCTAAACATGGACAGCCTGTTCAATCAACTCAAGGAATACATACAAAAGGGATGAATCCCTTTTTTTAACTAATTATTGTCTACTAACAAATATGTATAATATAAATTAAATATAAACGGATATGAAGTACTTGATTATTGGAGGTGTAGCCGGTGGAGCTACCGTAGCAGCCCGGCTGCGTAGGATGGACGAGAAAGCGGAAATCATCCTTTTCGAACGTGGAAAATATGTTTCTTACGCAAACTGTGGATTACCTTATTATATAGGAGACACGATCAACGACCGGAATAAATTATTCGTACAAACCGTGAAAGGCTTCACGGATCGATTCCGCATCGATATCCGTACGGAGCAGGAAGCAACCCGAATCCTTCCCGAATCCAAGCAAGTGGAGGTAAAGAAACTCGGCACAGGAGAAACCTACACGGAGACTTACGATAAACTAGTGCTCTCTCCCGGTGCGGAGCCTTTGCGTCCACGCATCGAAGGAATCGAGAGTAAAAAGATATTCACGTTACGTAACGTGCCGGATACGGACACGATCAAGAATTACGTGAACACGGAAAAGCCCCGTACCGCCGTTGTTGTAGGGGGTGGTTTCATCGGCTTGGAGATGGCGGAGAATTTGCATGAGCTGGGTATCCATGTCACCGTCGTGGAAATGGCTAACCAAGTGATGGCACCCCTCGACTATTCCATGGCCGCTATCGTACATCAGCAATTGATCGGCAAGCAGGTAGGCTTGATGCTGGAAGATGGCGTATCTCGTTTCGAGGAGACTTCCAGAGGCGTGACCGTTCATTTGAAAAGAGGGAAGCAGATCCCGGCGGATATGGTTTTATTGAGTATCGGTGTCCGTCCGGAAACCCGATTGGCCAAGGAAGCGGGACTTACGATCGGAGCACTCGGCGGTATCGCTGTCAATGAATATATGCAGACCTCGAACCCGGATATTTATGCGTTGGGAGATGCCGTGGAAGTACGCCACCTCGTGACAGGCAAACCAGCCTTGATCCCATTGGCGGGTCCAGCGAATAAGCAAGGACGTATCGTAGCCGATAATATCGTATCCGGCAATAAGGAAACTTATGACGGGACGATGGGAACCTCTATCGCCAAGGTATTCGACTTGACGGTCGCCACGGCGGGAGCTAACGCTAAGCTGTTGAAACGGGAAGGAATCGCTTATCAATCCTCCTATACGCATGGAGCCTCGCATGCGGGATATTACCCGGGAGCCGTGCCTTTATCGATCAAGATATTGTTCGCACCGGAAGACGGACGACTGTTAGGGGCGCAAGTCGTAGGTTTCGGAGGCGTAGACAAACGGATTGAGATGTTAGCGCAAGTGATCCAGCGGAAAGGTACGGTCTACGACCTGGCAGAGTTAGAACATGCGTACGCTCCTCCTTATTCAGCCGCTAAAGATCCCGTAAATATGGCCGGGTTCGTAGCGGAGAACCTGCTTACGGGAAAAGCGAAAGCGATCCAGTGGAGAGAGATCCAGAACTTATCGCCAGATACCGTACGTATCGATGTCCGTACCCGTGACGAGTACAGCTTAGGGACAATCCCCGGCTTCATCAATATACCGGTTGATGAGTTAAGAGAACATTTGGCGGAACTGCCCAAGGATAAACTGATCGTAGTGACTTGCGCCGTTGGATTAAGGGGCTATTTGGCTTATCGCATCCTGACTCAAAATGGCTTCACGAATGTCCGAAACCTATCCGGTGGTTACAAGACTTGGAGTGTAGCGACAGCAAAGATCAAGAATGAGCCGGCCTGCGCACCTTGTTCGTCCGAAGCTGTTTCTGATAAGGCATCTGGTAAAAGTAGCTCTTGCAAATCGACTCCGGCAGCTACGGCGATTAAGGTAGACGCTTGCGGATTAATGTGTCCGGGACCGATCATGCAGTTGAAAAAGAACTATGAGAACTTGCGGGAAGATGAGTCATTGGAAATCACCGCAACAGATCAGGCTTTCGGAAAAGATGTCTCTTCATGGTGCAAGATAACCGGGGCAGAGTTAGTCTCTCTGGAAAATAAGGGAGGCACGATCGCCGCCACGGTACGAAAAAAAAAAGCTGAATGCAAAATAGCGACAGGTGGTAATAGTGCCGACAACAAGACATTGATCGTTTTCAGCGATGACCTCGATAAGGCGTTGGCCTCATTCGTCATAGCAAACGGGGCTGCCTCCACCGGAAAGAAGGTGACTATGTTCTTTACTTTCTGGGGGCTTAACGTGATTAAGAAACGGGAAAAACCTGCCGTATCTAAAGATATCTTCGGCAAGATGTTTGGCTGGATGCTTCCGGCAAATAGCGAAAAGCTGAAACTATCTAAAATGAATATGGGTGGAGCCGGCAGTTGGATGATGCGCCTTATCATGAAGAAGAAACGGATCGACAGCTTGGAAAGCCTTATGGCACAAGCCGTAGAGAATGGTATCGAGATGATCGCCTGCACGATGAGCATGGACGTAATGGGCGTCAAAAAAGAAGAACTGATGGATAACGTTGTCCTAGGAGGCGTAGCCACCTATCTGGAACGTGCGGAAGACGCGAACGTAAACTTATTCATCTAATTCATTCAAAAAAATATCCCAGCATACCCACAATAAGGACAATGCTGGGATATTTTATAAAAAAGAGATTATACGAAGTCCAATGTTGAACGTTTCATAATAAGAGGATAACGTTCTGGATGTTTCAAACTTTCGATCTCCAAATCAACATCTAACTCCGGCCATTCTATCGCATTACGCCCAGCCATCCGAACATTTAACACATTACTAATACGTGCTTCTTTCAACCATGGAACACGATTATATGACAGAAAATAATCCCGTCCTAACACCGAAAGCATAATACCCTGCGCATTAATCATTAATACGTTTACCGATGTGTTCATCAAATGATTTGATGCTTATTTAATCATATCAAACCCAGTGTAAGGGATCAACGCTTTCGGGATGCGGATACCTTCGGGGGTTTGGTTGTTTTCCAATAAGGCGGCTACGATGCGAGGTAAAGCCAAGGCACTACCATTCAAGGTATGGCAAAGTTGCGTTTTCTTATTCTCGTCACGATAGCGGCATTTCAAGCGGTTGGCTTGATACGTATCGAAGTTGGACACGGAGCTAACTTCCAACCAACGTTGTTGTGCCTCGGAATACACCTCGAAGTCAAAGCAAAGGGCAGCCGTGAAACTCATATCACCCCCACAAAGACGAAGGATGCGATACGGCAACTCCAACTTCTGAAGTAATCCCTCCACATGATTCAACATCTCTTGGTGAGATTGCTTAGAGTGCTCCGGTTTATCGATCCGAACCAACTCCACCTTAGAAAATTCGTGCAAACGATTCAAACCGCGTACATCCTTGCCATAAGAACCTGCCTCACGACGGAAGCATTGTGTATAAGCGCAATTCTTGATCGGTAACTGCTTCTCATCCAGAATGACATCCCGGTAAATATTTGTCACGGGCACCTCCGCCGTCGGGATCAAATATAGGTCGTCTACCTCGCAATGATACATCTGTCCCTCCTTATCTGGAAGCTGTCCCGTACCATAACCGGAAGCCGAGTTCACCACCGTAGGCGGCATGATCTCCAAGTAACCGGCGTCACGGGCCTCATCCAAGAAGAAGTTGATCAACGCACGTTGCAAACGAGCGCCCTGTCCTTTATAGACCGGGAAACCTGCTCCCGTGATCTTAACACCCAGATCGAAATCAATCAAATCATATTTCTTCGCCAATTCCCAGTGCGGAAGAGCGTTCTTCGGAAGTTCCGTTTCCATACCTCCCATTTTCTCTACCACATTGTCCTCCGCGGAGATACCCTCGGGTACCTCATCGTAAGGTACGTTCGGGATCGTATAAAGTAAGTTCTGCAGCTCCTCGGCAGCCTGATCCATCTCAACCTGCAAAGCCTTGCTCACCTCCTTGATCTCGGAAACATGTTTCTTAGCGGCCTCCGCCTCTTCCTTCTTGCCCTCTTTCATTAATTGTCCGATCGACTTAGAGGTTGCGTTTACCTCCGCTAGGTTCTTATCTAATTGATTTTGTGCGATACGTCTTTTATCATTCAATTCCAACACTTTATCGATGCTTTCTTTCGCACCCTTAAAATGTTTCTTTTCCAGTCCACGGATTACGGCATCCGTGTTTTCAGTGATTAATTTGATTGTCAACATATTCTATTTATGTTTAATAGTTTTTCTAAGACGCGAATTTAGTAATTTTATTTTACCCGACCACCCGTTAACCAAGTTCTTGTATAATAAGGTTCGCTAAGGCTACTTACCATCACGCCGCTAGAAGTACTGGTATGGATGAAGCGCCCATTTTTCAAGTAAATCCCCACGTGATTCGGAACGCCACGCTTCCCGCCACGGCCCGTCTTGAAAAATACCAGATCTCCTTCCTGCAATTTGGCACGACTCACTTTCTTGCAATTATACTTCAGCATATCCGCCGAGGAACGAGCCAGCTGCTTTCCGTATACCTCCCGATAAACGATCGATACGAAACCGGAGCAATCCACGCCCCGTTTCGTGCTCCCTCCCAATTTATGACGTACACCCAACCAACGGGCCCCCTCGTTGTACAAGAATATATTATCTTCCGGTGTGATACGTACCCCATATAAGCGAGCCAACTCCTTCGGTCCCTTGAAATCGGCGGGCAAAGCTACTTTTTGTTGCTTTTTGCTACCGCACGAGGTCAGACATATAAGCAGGATAAAGATCCGGATAAACCCTAAAGGAATGCTATTCTTCATATCGTTTTCTCTTAATTAAGGCACGAATATACACATAAAGTTTAGAATGCCCATTATAAGGTTCCTACAATGGGCATTGTAAGGTCGTTAGAATGCCCATTGTAAGGAGCTTTGAATGGGCATCCAAGTTCAAGAAGGTTGAGCAGCTTTCAGATAAGCGTTGAACGCCTCTTTGTAGGCATCCGTCACGTGGATGATCTCCTTCCCGATATAAACGCAATTATTCCGGTCGACGGAGCGGATCTTATCCAACGCCACGATATAAGAACGATGGACCCGCATAAAGCGACCGGTAGACAGCATCTCTTCCATGGCCTTCATCGTCACGTGGGTGATAAGCGGACGGGCCTCCCCTTCCAGATAGATCATCACGTAATCCTTCAAACCCGTCACGTATAATATCCGGGAGATTTCCACCTGCCGCAACTGGCTATCCACCCGCACGAAAAGGCTGCCTCTCTCCTCCTTCACGCTACTCATCTCAAACCATTGGCGGGCCTTCTCCGCAGCTCCGAGAAACTTATGGTATCGGATGGGCTTCAGCAGGAAATCGAGGGCATTCACCTCATAGCTATCAAAGGCATACTCCTTAAAGGCGGTCGTGAAGATCACCCTCGTACCGGGGGGCACCATGCGGGAGAGGTTCAGCCCGTCCAGATCCGGCATCTGAATATCCAAGAAAAGCACGTCCACCGAAGACTCACGCAACGTGGAGAGTGCCAGTACCGGATCATTGAAGGAAGCCGCCAGCCTCAGATAAGGCGTACGGCTTACGAAGTCCTCCAGCATCTTCACCGCCAAGGGCTCATCGTCTACGATCATGCAAGTCAGTGTTTTCATAAGCAGTCTCGAAGTGTTATTTGAACAAAGTAACTATTTTCCCGGAGCGCTTGATCATATCGGTAACGACCGGGATAAGCCAGATCCAGCCTACGCCTCAGATTCTCCAGCCCGATCCCCGATCCGCTACGGTTCACGTCCGGTTTCGGATGGTCGCTATTCTCGCAGGTAAAAACAAGGTCATCTCCTTCCGCCTTGAAACGAATACGTACGAACGACGACTTACGGCTATTCACGCCATGCTTGAATGCGTTCTCTATCAAAGAAATAAACAAGAGCGGAACGATCCTCATCGGTTTAATCGGAATCTGCAAATCTACTTCCACGGTAGCCAACTCATTGCAGCGTAATCTCATCAGCTCGATGTAATTATTCATGAACTCGATCTCGCCTTCCACCGGTACCAGCTCATGGTTCGACTCATAGAGCGTATACCGCAGCAAATCGCTCAATTGCCCGATACTTTCTTGCGCCGTATCTTGGTCTATCTGGACCAAGCTGGAAATATTATTCAAGGTATTAAAGAGAAAATGCGGATTCAACTGGTTCTTCAGCCAAGCCAGTTCCGCCTCGGCGTTTTTCTGCCGTTCCTCTTTCAAACGCATCTGCATATCGCCCCAGCGTACGATATAACGGAATCCCACGGCACATCCAACCACTAGCAAATGTAAGAAGAACGCTCCGAAAGCGACCATATACATTCCCGAACGCCATTCGTCCGGGAAATCCGCCTTAGGAGAAAATATCCATAGGTTAGCCCCCGTGATCAATAGCAAATTCATCAAACCAAAGAGCATCTTCCGATCCCGATAAAGCAAATAGGGAACCAATACATAGAAATTAGCGGTGAAAACAATAGCCAACGGAGTAATGAACCCCGTATTAATCTTCCACACCTCGAAAGCCGAACTCGGATTAAAGCGTATGAAAAAATCGATCGCAGGAGGAATCAGCCATAAGGTGATCCACAATAAAGCCTGTCCTCCCGCCAATATATAATCTTGCCTCGTGAGTTTCATAATACCGTTTTTTATAAAAGTAAACGAATCTAACGCCTGCGCCTATGAACGCAAGCGTTTATTCGACGAAAGGCAGGGTCGCTTTAGACGAAAAAAGAATTATCGTTTCTGGATACGAGCCGCATAGCCTCCACCGGGAGCCATATGGATCTTTAATTTGCGATCTGTCGGGACTGGGATTACCTCTTTCTTATAATCACGGGCGGCACGATCGGCATTTATGCCATCCTTGAATAATTCCAAAGTATAATCACCTTCGCCCAAGAAAGACAGGTCTAAATCCAGCTCCCTCGGCGTCCAGTTGGTCAATGCCCCGATATACCAATCATTACCATGACGGCGGGCGATCGCTACATACTCGGAGACCTTTCCATCCAATGAGACCGTCTCATCCCAGATAGTGGGAATGTTAGAGATAAACTCCGTACATTCCTTTTCCCTCCTGTAATTAGACGGGGCATCGCACAACATATTGAAAGGAGACTCGAAGATCACGTAAGTAGCCAACTGGCGGCAACGGGTTCCTTGGCTCATCGGCTCCGAGTTTACCGGGCGATAATTACCTTTAACGGCGTTACGCATAGCACCTTGCGTATAATCCATCGGGCCGGCGATCATACGGATGAATGGGATCGTGACATCGTACGTCACCATATCGTAAGACTCGGGAGACCATTTCAGTTGCTCCAAGCCATTCACACCCTCATAGTTCAATACGTTCGGATAGGTCCGTTGAAGACCTGTCGGCTTGAATACGCCATGGAAATCCACTAGCATCTTATATTTAGCGCATACCTCGGAGGCCTCATAAATAAAGTTCACCATTTCCTGATCGTCACGATCCAAGAAATCCACCTTGAAGCCTTTCACGCCCATATCCGAATAATGCCTCACGACATTCTCCATATCACGAGCGAAAGCCCAATAACCCGCCCAAAGGATAATTCCGACATTCTTGGACTTACCGTAATCCACCAATTCTTGAAGGTCGATCTCCGGTATTACTTGCATCATGTCCGCTTGCAGGTTCACGGCCCAGCCCTCATCCAAGATTACGTACTCGATGCCATGCTCGGCGGCGAAGTCGATATAATATTTATAGGTGGGATTATTGATTCCGGCACGGAAATCCACGCCGTATAGATTCCAGTCGTTCCACCAATCCCAAGCCACCTTACCCGGCTTGATCCAAGAGATATCGTTTACCCGGGAGGGAGAAGCCAGGCGGTAGACCATATCGCAATCGGCCAACTCCTTATCATTCCGGGAGATTATAAACGCACGCCAAGGGAAAGAACGGGTCCCGGATGTTTTGGCGATATAGTTCTCACGCTCTTTCACCAACATCTGTAACTGATTATGGCCGCCTTGCTCCTTCACTTTCGGATAAGGCGCATGAACCGCTTTCAAGGAAGGTTTTCCCGTCTCGTTATTCAAGAACATCCCGGGAAAATCCTCTAGATCGGCTTCCGTGATACAGACCTTGCGACCGTCTCCCAGATCCACCAAAAGAGGCAGGATCTTCAGGCGTTTATCATTTAGGCTAGAGATCGTCTCGTTTACGTAGGGCTGCTCGAAGGAGTTGAAGAATTGCTCCTCGAACGTCGGCTTCGTACTATTCACGTAAGCGGTGAATGTCTTATAATCCGAGGGGAAGTTATAGACGGCCTCCTCGTCGGCGATAACGATCGGTTCCTTTCTTTTCGTCGTGAAACGGTAAGCGACTCCATCGTTATACACCCTAAAAACCAGCCCGTAGTTTCCCCGGAACGAGATTTGCATCTCATTATAGATATCCTTTACTACGTCCTTCTTATAGAACGGAGAGGGTATTTCCTTGTCTACCGAGGTCTTCGTCACTTTCAAGACTTTCGGGTTAGCGCCAAGTACCTCACCTCCTTGTAAAGTCATAGATACGGCAGAATTCATCACCTCCGAATGATCCTGTACGATAGCGAAAGTGACTTTATCGGCTACCGTAACCTCCACCTTTATATCCCGGTTCGGAGACTGGACTTGATAATTCTTCTGGGCGATCGACGGGATAGCGCCCATTAAAAAGAGAAAAGCAAATAGAATGTTTTTACTCATGGTTTATTGATTTAAGTTTGTTTATGAATACAAATATATATTATCTTTGTCATATTCATAACAAAAAACAAATAATACCGAAATGATGAGACTTCACAAAATCCTCTTAACGCTCGTATGTTTCACGGTTCTCTCCGCCCACGCACAATGGAAATGGCTCAACCCGCTCGAATGTGGATTCCCTGTCATACAAAACCAAGGATGGACCGAAGAGATCGGAGACCGTTACGTTCGGCTTCCCCAAAGAGCCGAAGGCAAGGTACGTAAACCCGTCTGGGATTTATCCCGCAACTCCGCCGGTTTGGCAATTCATTTTTTCAGCAACGCCCCTGAACTAAAAGTACGCTATCAAGTAAGCGGACCGCTGAATATGCCACATATGCCCACGACAGGCGTATCCGGTGTAGATCTATATAGTATCGATAGCGATGGCCAATGGAGATTTTATTTCGGCGGTTATCCTTCCGGAGATACGCTTCAATATCATTATACGAACATAGGCAAAGATCTGTATCATGACAGGGGCTATGAGTTCCGCCTCTATCTGCCTCCTTATAATACGATAAAGTGGTTGGAAATCGGCGTGCCCGAAAACGATGAGCTTACGTTTATCCCCGTATCGCCCGAGAAACCGATTCTTTTATACGGAACCTCGATCGCCCAAGGCGCATGCGCCTCTCGCCCGGGCATGACTTGGGGCACGATCTTGCAGCGTTCTCTGGGATATCCGCTTATCAACCTAGGCTTCTCCGGTAACGGACGTTTAGAGAAAGAGGTATTGGATTTTATTTGTGAGATAGACGCACGCCTTTATATCCTTGACTGCCTGCCCAACCTCACGCCAAAGAGCAAAGATGAGATCACGCAACTCGTATCGGACGCAGTCAAGCAAATACGTGCCACCCACTCCTCTCCGATCTTATTAGTGGAGCATGCCGGATATAGCAACGCACCCGCCGACGATACGAAGTTACAAGATTATACACGCATGAACGAAGGAGCTAAAAAAGCATTCGAGGAATTGCAGGCACAAGGGATAAAGGATATCTACTACCTTACACGAGAAGAGCTGGGACCGCACCCGGACGCTTGGGTAGATTACGTCCATCCTTCCGACTGGGGCATGGAAACACAGGCGAATGCCGTAGAGCGGAAAGTACGGGAAATATTACGCATCCCCGAAGGAGACCTCTCTACTACAAAGCCTGTCACCCAGCGCCGGGAACCCAATAATTACGAATGGCAAAAACGTCACCGGGATATTCTCTCGCTGAATCAAAGCAACCCGCCTCGACGGGTGATCCTAGGTAATTCCATCACGCATTTCTGGGGAGGAGAGCCCAAAGGACCGTCCGTGCGAGGTATGGAAACATGGGAGAAAATCATGCGTCCGGCAGGATTCCACAATCTCGGATATGGTTTCGACCGTATCGAGAACGTACTTTGGAGAGTCTATCATGGTGAATTGGATGGATACAAGGCTGAGGAAGTAGTATTGATGATCGGCACGAATAACATCGGAATCAACAATGACAACGAGATCGTGGAAGGCATTCGTTTCTTGCTTTCCGCCATCAAGCAACGGCAACCGGAGGCCAAGATCAAGGTAATCGGCATCTTGCCCCGCCGCAACCAAGAAGAACGGGTAAGGAATCTCAATCTCCGCATCCGTCAAATGGTCGAGACCGAATGGTACACGTTCAAGAACCCGGGAACGAAGTTGCTTCAGGAAGACGGCAAGATAAACGAATCCTTATTCTCAGACGGATTACACCCGAACGAGGAAGGCTATAAACAAATCGTGGACGAGATCGCCCATTAAGCGATAGTCCCTTTACTCACGAATCAATCCCAGCAACATACGCAACGCCGCCTCTGCCGACAAGCGAATGTTCTCCATACGAGGATTCTCCCCGAAATGATAGCACTCGGAGAGAATCCTCTCCTTATAAGCGGCGGCAATCCATACCGTTCCCACCGGTTTCGAGGGAGTCCCGCCTCCCGGCCCGGCGATCCCGGAGGTAGCGACGGCACAATCACATCCCAATACCCGCATAGTTCCACGGGCCATCTGCTCCACGACCGGCTGGCTTACGGCCCCGAAAGTGTTCAAGTCCGCCTCGGAGACACCGAGCACATGATGCTTCACCTCGTTGCAATAGGCTACCACGCCCCCGGTGAAGTATTCCGAGCTGCCCGCCATGGAGGTTATCATGCTGGCAATCTTTCCGCCTGTACAACTCTCTGCCGTACCCATCATCAGGTGTCCTGATTTGAGTGCGTCCGCTACTTCTAACTCTATTGGTAAATCATCTACTTCCATTGTTATAATGATACTAGGAGTTTCATTATGGGAAAACAATAGTTTCATTAGGAAGAAACTTTTGTTTTCCCTAGAAGAAACTTTTGTTTCTCTATAGTAAAACTATTTTCCTATAAGACAACCCTAGAAAAAGGAGCGGCATCCATCGGACAGAACTCCTTATCCATATACTTATAATATCCCGTGATAGCTACCATAGCGGCGTTATCCGTGGTGAACGAGAACTTCGGGATATGCACTTTCCAGCCATAACGTTTGGCGTGATCCAAGAATGCCTCACGCAAACCGGAATTGGCCGATACACCTCCGGCGACGGCTACTTCCTTTATATGCAAATCCTTCGCCGCCTTACGCAATTTACTCATCAAGATATCGATTACCGTAGCTTGCAAGGAAGCGCATAGGTCTCGCTTGTTCTTTTCGATAAAATCCGGATCATCTTTCAAATGATCACGCAAGGTATATAAAAAGGAGGTCTTCAGGCCACTGAAGCTATAGTCATATCCGGGGATATGCGGCTTGCTGAACGTAAAGGCATTCGGATTGCCCTCGTTCGCCAAACGATTCACGACTGGGCCACCGGGATAACCCAGTCCCATCACCTTGGCGCATTTGTCGAAAGCCTCTCCCGCGGCGTCGTCGATCGTCTGGCCGATCACCTCCATATCATTATAAGCGTTCACCTTTATGATTTGCGAGTTACCGCCCGAAACCAACAAGCAAAGGAAAGGAAACGACGGAGCATGGTCGTCGTCCGGAGTCTCCTTGATAAAATGAGCCAACACGTGAGCCTGTAAATGATTGACCTCGATCATCGGGATATCCAAGGAAGCGGCTAACCCCTTGGCGAACGAGGTCCCGACCAATAAAGAACCCATCAAACCCGGCCCACGAGTAAACGCCACGGCACTCAACTCGGACTTATCGATGCCGGCACGCTTGATGGCCTCGGCTACTACCGGAATGATATTCTGCTGATGGGCACGGGAAGCCAACTCGGGGACAACCCCGCCATAGGCCTCATGAACGGCTTGACTGGCTATTACGTTGGACAGCATCACGCCGTCACGGATCACCGAAGAGGAAGTGTCATCGCAAGAAGACTCGATTCCTAATATCGTTATACTCATATCTTCATTCTTTTTTCCGCGAATTAACGAAATCTATCGCGATATTGTTGTAGATTTGCGCTAAATAAATAGAAAAGATATCAGAGGACTTAAATACATAATCATTACCCTGCTTACATTATTCTGGATATTCTATGCGTTGCCGGGCATCTTACTGAGAATTCCTTATATTCAAAACAAAGTATCAGAAGTAGCCACAACCCAGTTATCCGGCCACCTCGGTGTGCCCGTAAAGATCGGTAACGTGGATATCGAATGGTTCAATCGTCTGGTACTGGAAGGGCTTTATCTGGAAGACCAAGACGGGAAAGTCATGTTCGAGGCGAATCATGTGGCGGCGGGATTCGAGATCATGCCGTTACTGGAAGGGAAGTTCGTCTTCACGACGGTACGTTTGTTCGGTTTCTCCTTCAACCTACGAAAACATACGCCTGAAAGCCCCTTGAACCTGCAATTCGTCATCGACGCTTTCGCCAGCAAGGATTCGATAAAGAAAGAGAAGAATATCGATCTCCGTTTCAACTCCATCATGATCCGAAGAGGTAATTTCAGCTATAACGTGGATAGCGAGAAAGAGACCCCGGGAAAGTTCAACGCCAAGCATATCGATATCAAGAACCTGAGTGCCAAGATATCCCTCAAGGCTTTTAACAAGGACAGCGTGAACGCCCATATCAAGAAGATGAGTTTCGACGAGGCGTCCGGTTTCTCCTTGAATAAGTTATCGCTGAACGTGGTCGGGAACCGGGATAGCGCTTTCGTGCAGGACTTCGAGGTACGCTTGCCGCAGACAGACTTGAAGATCGGCCTTGCCCGGATCGATTTAAGTAAGATCGATAGCCTTCCCGCTCTCTTGAACAACGCTCCGATCGATTTGAATATAACGCCTTCGCAAATCTGCCTGAAGGACTTATCCCCTTTCGTCCCGGCGTTCAAGAACTTCGCCGACACGATCGAGTTATCGGCCGAGGCAAACGGCTACATCAATAATTTTAACTTGAAGCGCCTCACCTTGAAGTATAGCGATAAGATGCTGTTTATCGGCCAGATGGAATTAAAGAACATCACCCATCCCGAGGAAACGTATCTTTTAGGGAAGGTGAATAAGATGTATATCACGACAGACGGTATCTCCAGTCTGGCCAATAACTTCAATGAGCGTCCGAAGAATCTCCCGGCCCCGGTCGTCAAATTGGGGACGATCAATTTCACGGGCGAGATATCAGGCTTTTTTGATAACCTAGTCGCTTTCGGAAAACTATCGTCTTCCATCGGCTCCATACAGACAGACTTGATATTCGGTAGCAACAAGGATAAGAATATAGCCGCTTACCTACGGGGACGCATCGCCTCCAGCAACTTGCGGCTCCATGAGTTATTTGGCGAGAATAATCCTTTCGGGGAGGCTCGCTTCGACATCAATATCGATACCCGTAGACCTGTTGGCGGAAATTTCTCCGGAAATATCCAAGCACAAGTCAAGGAGTTCGATTATAAAGCTTATAAATACAAGGATATAAATCTTTCCGGTAATTTCAAGAAGAGTAGTTTCGATGGGACTATCCATGTAAACGATCCCAATGGCGAGTTATACGCCCAAGGTATCTTCCAGCACCAAGGGCAAAACTCCTTGTTTAATTTCACCGCCCGCCTCGATCATTTCCGGCCGGACCGATTGAACCTGACGGACAAATATGAGGCGCCGAATATCTCCTTGGCTTTAAACGCGGATTTCACCGGAGATAATATCGATAATCTGGAAGGTAGCATCACGTTGGACAGTCTTTCTTTCGAGACCACTCCCAGCAGCTTCTTCCTTAAGAAATTCGAAGTAGTTGCCTCGGGGCATAGTCTCGACCGGCAATTAACCATAACGTCCGATATCTTGAATGGAGAGGTCACCGGGTCTTACTCATTCAACACGCTAATCCCCAGCCTTATGAATACGTTCAAGGGATATGTGCCAGCCTTGATCAACACGACCCGGAAAAAACAAATCGTGAAGGAGAATAACTTCGCCCTCCTATTAACGATCGAGAATACGGAAGCGCTTTCTACGACATTGAAACTACCGTTCACGATGGTGCAACCCGGACGGATCACGGGACATTATAATAATATTTATAATAAGTTCCGTATCGAGGCGTGGCTTCCGAAGTTCAATCTCGGGAAATCCATGTTCGAATCCGGCTACTTGGTTTGCGACAATCCGAACGATAAGGTAAACCTCCAATTAAAAACGATTAATTACAACGACAAGGGACTGCGTAATTACCTTGATCTCAAGGCAGACGCTAAAGACAATCTGGTGAATACCATGATTGGGTGGGCGAATAATAAAGAGCGGTTATTTAAGGCCGACATCTCCGCCTCTACCCTTTTTGTCGAGGAGGAAAGCGAGAAAGGGCCGGCCAAGTTACGTACGGAAGTCACGTTGAATAAAAGCCCCCTCATTATTAAAGACACGCTCTGGACCATCAATCCGGCGAATATAACAATTCGTGAGGGCAAGATCGGTATCGAGCATTTCCGGGTAGATCATGAGACCCAGTATTTATCTATGGAAGGGACGATCTCGAAAGATCCGGCAGATACTTTATTGGTAGACTTGAAGCAAATAGAGCTGAGTTATGTCTTCGACGTATTGAATATCCCAGTCTTGCAATTCGGGGGTGAGGCGACCGGTAAGTTCTATGTGAACGACTTATTCAATAGCCGCATGCTAAATACGGATCTGGAAGTAAAGAATTTCTCATTCAACCAAACCCCCTTGGGTCGCCTCAATCTCTTCAGCGAATGGGACGACGCACAGAAAGGTATCCTTATGCTGGGAAGCATCTACAAGAACGACAGCACTTGGACGGATGTGAACGGTTATGTATTTCCAGTCGGGCCCAATGCGGGGCTATCCTTGTATTTCGATGCCAATGATATCAATCTGGCCTTCTTGCAACCCTTTGTCGATACGGTCATAAAGAACTTGCAAGGCCGGGGATTCGGAAGTATACATTTGCACGGCCCCTTTAAGGAGCTGAATGTCGAGGGAGATGCCTATGTCATGGATGGAGGGGTAGGCGTTGATTTCTTGGATACGTATTATACCTTCTCCGATTCCGTCCACCTTGACTCTACGTCCGTCAATTTACGGAATATCACGGTCAAGGATCAATTCGGCAACTCCGGAAAAGTCAGCCTTAAGTTCAATCATCTGCATTTCCGGGATTATAGCTTCCTCGTAAACGTGCAGGGTAATAAGATGTTGATGTATAACGCCAACCAGAAAAAGAATCCGCTGATCTATGGAACGGTATTCGCCAGCGGAACGGCGCAAATCAAGGGCAACGGTAAGTTGATAGACTTTGATATTAACATGAAAAGCGAACCTAAGACCGCTATTTATCTGGACTTCATGAATAATAACTCGGCTACGGACTATGATTTTATCACGTTCGTCGATAAAAGCAAGTTGGCCGCTAACGTAGATTCCACGTCCACACACCCATTGAATATCGTACACGAGACTGACGAGGGAGCCGAACTACGAATGAACTTCCTCCTTGATATCACACCCGATGCCGATATAGAGCTAATCATGGACCCGATAGCGGGAGACCGTATCAAAGGAAACGCCAGTGGAAGTTTACAAATACAATATGGAACAAGAAGTGATCTTCGTATGTATGGCGACGTGAATATCGTACAAGGAAACTATAATTTCAGCTTACAGCAAATCATCCATAAAGACTTTAAGATCAGAGACGGTAGCACGATCAATTTCCGTGGCGATCCCTTTAATGCCCATATGGATATC
This sequence comes from Parabacteroides sp. AF39-10AC, assembly GCF_003635405.1. Classification (NCBI taxonomy): domain Bacteria; kingdom Pseudomonadati; phylum Bacteroidota; class Bacteroidia; order Bacteroidales; family Tannerellaceae; genus Parabacteroides; species Parabacteroides sp. AF39-10AC. The sequence goes on from NZ_QTLP01000031.1 coordinate 18,883, forward strand.
AATGCGATCTACAATCTGACCGCAAATATCGGAGACTTGGATCAGAGTCTCTTACAAGAAAGTTCTCGAACAAACATACCCGTCAATTGCGTCTTAAACCTTGAAGGCGCATTGCGCAGCCCGTCTATTTCCTTCGACTTAGAATTTCCGAACTCTAACGAGGAATTAGAGCGTCAAGTCAAAGCGTTTATAGACACAGAGGATATGATGACTCGGCAAATTGTTTATTTGCTGGTGTTAAATAAATTCTACACACCAGAATATGCCCAAACGAGTTATAAGTCTAGCGAGTTAAACGCCGTGGCTTCATCCGCTATCTCAGCGCAATTATCCAATCTGTTAGGTAGTTTCACGGATAAAGTGCAAATAGGGACAAACATACGAGCGGGACAAGACGGTTTCAAGGAAGACACGGAATACGAGATGATATTATCCAGCCAGTTGCTAAACAACCGCTTATTGATCAATGGTAATTTCGGTATGAGAAATACGGTCACTACAGGCAAAAATAACACCTTTATCGGGGAGTTCGACCTAGAATATAAGTTAACCCCCTCCGGTGAGATCCGGCTAAAGGCTTATAACCATGCCAGAGATATGTATTTCGGCCTGAAGCAAGCATTAACCATACAAGGTGTAGGAATCATGTACCGGAAAGACTTTACAAATTTCTCTGAGATTTTCAGAAGAAGAAAGAGACCTCTTTTACCCTTGATTCCCAAAGACTCTACGAATGTCCCTCCCGTAGTCAAAGACTCAACAAATCTTTCACTGCCGACTGATAAGAAGTAAGGGAAGTACTTTTCAATACTTTCTTGCGAAGCCTTTTATCGGCCTCAGGCAAAAGATAATCCCAGATTGTCTTCATTTTGGATAATACCTGATGCTCGCCACCTTCCAACCGGGCAGCATATTCATCCATCAACGACTCATGGAACATGACTAGTTTATCCCGCCTCTCATTCACGGTCAAGACTTGTCCGGACACAAACTCAGTGGCCAGCCAAGGAGAGGCCAATAACCCTCGTCCTAGCATAAGCCCGGCAAGCCCCGGAAAACGCTCCTTTATACCTCGGATATCTTCCAGCCCCACTAAATCTCCATTATAATATAAAGGAAGTTTACATTCCTCATAAAAACGGGAGAATCCATCCCAATCGATAGCTCCTTTATATTGCTGTATCCCTAACCGGGGATGCAAGGTTATATGCTTCAAAGGTAACTTATTTAATAAGGACAGAAGCACGAATGACTCGTCCGCACACTCCCACCCCAAACGCATTTTCACAGAAAAAGAAATATCCGGGAACTCCTCAATCGTACGTAATAAAGACTCGGCCTCTTCCTTGTACCGCAAAAGTCCCGAGCCTCTATGGGCACGGACCTGCATAGGGAAAGGGCATCCTAAATTAATATCCGCTTCCCGGTACCCATTCTCTTGGAATAAACGCACGATCGACCGAAACTGGTCTGGTGTGGAAGCGATCAATTGCGGTACGACATGTACCTGCCTATTTCTATCGCAAGCGATATCCTTCAAGTCCTTATTCCGGAAACCACCTTTCTCTATCCTTACAAAAGGAGTATAATAGGTATCTACGCCCCCGAATACTCGGGTATGCGCCTCTCTATAAACCGAATCCGTATATCCTTGCAAAGGAGCGAAATGAATGACTGCCATATCAAGCGAAGATTTCCATGAAAATCGATCTCAATTGACTTTTTGCCAACTCAAAGTCTTGGGGTGCCCCCAACTCCATAGCCAAGGAGGTAACGCCTTTATCCGTAAAGCCACAAGGGTTGATCAATGAAAAGTAACTCAGATCCGTATTTATATTCAAAGCAAAGCCATGCATCGTAACGAACCGGCTGCTTTTCACGCCAATCGCACAGATCTTACGGGCACGTCCCGGTACTTCAGGGTCTAGCCATACACCCGTCGCCCCTTCCAAACGTTCCCCTTTCAAGTCGTAAAGCGATAGGAAACGGATGATCGTCTCTTCCAACATATAGATGTATTGTTTCAATCCCAGATTCCAATATTCCAGATCAAATACCGGATAACCGGTAATCTGTCCCGGACCGTGATACGTTATATCCCCCCCTCTGTTTATATGGTAAAACGAGACCCCTCGTTCCCGTAAAGTTTCCTCGGGGATAAGCAAATTAGAGTCCTTGCCACTTTTACCGATCGTCAAGACCGGTAAATGCTCACAAAAGAATAATTGATTATCCTCTTTCTTTCCCGTTGCCTTCGCATCCAATAAGACCTCGAAAGCAGCTGTCTGATATTCTAACGCATCGGCATAAGCGATTCGTCCCAAGTCATGATAACGGAAGCTCTCCATTTCTTTCTTTTTTTAACCTTTCCGGTACCGGGATCAACTTGCCCGGCACCATATCCCATTTCTACTTTTATCAGTTTTCCCATTAAGGAAATTATTTTCGCTTGTCGTTTCAGCATATAAGGTGACGGTTTAGCAGAATTAAACTTCCGGGGATTTGGAAGTGTGGCCGCTATTAGGGCTGCCTCGCTTTTGGTCAATTGGTAGGCATGCTTACCGAAATGAGCCTCCGCTACCGCCTCCGCACCATAGATACCCTCCCCCATCTCTATCGAGTTCAGATAGACTTCCATAATACGTTCCTTTCCCCATATCCATTCGATCAAGAAGGTAAAATAGACCTCGATACCTTTCCGTAAATAACTTTTCCCCGGCCAAAGAAATACATTCTTAGCGGTCTGCTGGGAAATCGTGCTGGCACCTCTTACCCTTTTACCTTTCTCGGCCTCGGCCCGTGCCTTCTGGATTTGTTCCACATCAAAGCCATTATGCTCCATGAACAGGTTATCCTCCGACGCTATGACCGCTTGAACCAAAGGCTGGGCGATCTTGGATATAGGAACCCACGTATGATCGAGTTTCATTTTCTTCCCATCCTGATGCTGCTCATACATACGAATAAACATCAATGGCGTATAATATACGGGTACAAATTTATATACCACTACCGCCAATATACTGGATACAAACAGGAAGATCAACAGATTCCTGCACCAGATCCATATCCGTTTTACCAGAGGTGCTACCATATTCTTCTATTTGGAGAGACAAAGGTAAAGAATATTTCAGTTTCCGGCAGACTGAAACTCATAATTTACAGAAAAGGCACTATCTTTGGCTTTTGACAACTTTCCACCCTGTCATATGGTTATTTGATAAATAAATTAGTATGGAGAATCGTTTTTTAGGACTCATAGAGAATAGCATCAAGGAGCATTGGGATCTCCCGGCGTTCTCCGATTATAATGGACATACCTTCCATTATAAAGATGTAGCTCGTCGAATCGAGAAATTTCATATTATCCTAGAGCATGCCGGCATTAAAAAGGGGGATAAGGTGGCTTTAGTTGGACGGAACTCCTCCAACTGGGCGATCTGTTTCTTCGGGATCTTGGCTTATGGAGCCGTAGCCGTGCCTATCCTACATGAATTCAAACCGGATAATATACATCATATCGTAAATCATTCCGAGGCAAAGGCAGTCCTTGCCGCTTCCAGCAACTGGGAGAATATGAATGAACGCATGATGCCCGACGTGAAACTGTTCATGATGCTGGATAACTTCTCGATCATTCACAGTAAAAGCAAAGAAGTCCGGGTAGTAAGAGACCGGATCAATGAATATTTCGGTAAAAAGTACCCTCGTTCATTCACGTCGAACGATGTTCGGTATCACGTGGAAAAGCCGGAAGAATTAGCGGTACTTAATTATACTTCCGGAACCACCAGTTTCTCGAAAGGGGTTATGATCCCCTATCGGAGCTTATGGAGTAATACGCAATTCGCTTACGACAATTTACCGTTCATCCATCCGGGAGATAATATCGTATGTATGCTTCCGATGGCCCATATGTACGGATTGGCATTCGAGGTATTGAATTCCGTGAATAAAGGCTGCCATGTACACTTCCTCACACGTACCCCCAGCCCGAAAATCATAGCGGAAGCTTTTACGACAATCAAGCCGGCGCTGATCCTAGCCGTACCTCTGATTATCGAGAAAATCATCAAAAACAAGGTATTCCCCGAACTGGAGAAGCCTTTGATTAAATTGCTCTTGAAAGTCCCCTATATAGACCAGAAAGTACTGGATACCATTTCCGCCAAGTTAACGGCGTCTTTCGGAGGGAACTTCGGGGAGATCGTTATCGGAGGAGCCGCTATCAATAAAGAAGTGGAGACGTTCCTTCATTCCATCCATTTCCGATATACCGTAGGCTACGGGATGACCGAATGTGGCCCGCTAGTCTCCTATGCGCAATGGGATGAGTTTAAGCCCGGTTCCGTAGGACGTATCGTCGACCGTATGGAAGTCCGCATCGATTCAGAGGACCCGGAAAACAAGGTGGGAGAAATATTGGTGAAGGGTATGAACGTGATGCTCGGTTATTACAAGAATCCGGAGGCTACGAAAGCCGTTATGATGCCTGACGGATGGATGCGTACCGGCGATCTGGGAACCCTCGATAAAGATGGATTTTTATATATCCGCGGTCGTAGTAAAACCATGATTCTAGGCCCCAGCGGACAAAATATCTATCCGGAAGAGATCGAGGATCGCTTGAATAATATGCTATATGTAGCGGAATCGCTCATCATCTCCCAAGGAGGTAAACTAGTCGCCCTCATCTATCCCGATTGGGAGCAAGTAGATAAGGCAGGTATACAACATTCCGAAATCGAGAAGTTGATGCAGACCAACATTGACCAAGTAAACGAGGAGATGCCGAATTACAGTAAAATCACCTGTTTCAAGCTGTATCAAGAAGAATTCGAGAAAACACCCAAAAGAAGCATCAAGAGATATTTATACCAACCGGCCGAATAAAAAGAAAGCCGTCTTTTGTTAAAGACGGCTTCTTTTATATAAAGTAAATTTTATCCTTGACGAAAATCTTTTAAAACTTTTTGTAATTCTTGTCGAGCGAAAAATATACGGCTCTTAACCGTCCCCAGAGGAACATCCAGTTTATCAGCGATCTCATTGTATTTATAGCCACTCAAAAACATAGAGAATGGAACCTTCAACTCATTGTTCAAACCGTTGATCGCTTTCGTGATCTCTTGAATTTGATAAGCGCCATCCGGAGAGTCAAAACCTGAATCGTTCACGACATCCAAGTTATATAAGTCGACACCTTGATCTACGACAGTTTGCGTGCGAACGATCTTGTGATAATTGTTAATGAAAATGTTACGCATCACAGTCAAGACCCAGCCCTTAAAATTGATATTGTCTACAAATTTTTCTTGATTGTCTAAAACCTTCAGCGTTGTGTCCTGCATCAGATCTTGGGCATCATCCCTATTCGCTGTAAGCATAAGCGCAAAATTCATCATGTTTTCTTGCATGCTCAATAATTTTTTCTGAAATTGCAACGCATTCATATTGTTACTAGTTAAATAAAGTTTAATACTGTATAAGTATTATCCCTCAAACATTGAAGGATGCAACAAATATATAAATTAAAAATGGAGATATACAGTTCTTTGATAAATATTAATATTAAAAATCGTAACTTAATATTTTTGTTGTAAATCTTACTGAAAATGAGTATTATTTACAAGTTGCACAAGTTACAAAAATCAACATTTACAACAAGCCAGTTACAATTTTCAACCAAATATTAAAAACAAATATAATACAAACAAGATGAAACGTTTATTAACAATATTAACAGCTATAATATTAATACTTGCAATCTCTCTTCAATCGGAGGCTAAAGAGAAGTCCTTAATATATACGATTGATATAAAAAAAGAGATCGATAACACCACGTGGATTTATCTCCATAACGGATTATCAGAGGCCAAGCAATTGAGTGCCGATGCCATCTTATTGCATATGAACACATACGGCGGATTACTGGAATCTGCCGATTCTATGCGAACGGCTATTTTATATAGTCCCATACCGGTATATGTATTTATCGATAATAACGCAGCTTCAGCAGGTGCTTTAATTTCCATAGCATGCAAGAAAATCTATATGCGGAAAGGGGCGAATATAGGAGCGGCAACGGTTGTCAATCAAACGGGTGCGGCTCTACCTGATAAATATCAATCTTATATGCGTTCCATGATCCGTTCGACGGCTGAGGCGCAAGGGAAAGATACGCTTATACAAAACGGCGACACGATCTATAAATGGAAAAGAGATCCTTTAATCGCCGAAGCGATGGTCGATGACAGAGTGATCGTCCCCAACCTCATCGATAGTGGTAAAGTATTGACACTTACCTCTCAAGAAGCACTCAAATGGGGTTATTGCGATGGCATCGCCGAGAGTCCGGATCAAGTAATCACAGAATATATCGGATGTAAGGACTATGAGATTAAAAGTTATCAACCCTCATGGTTCGATAATGTAAAAGGTTTCTTTATGAGTCCGGTAATACAGGGCTTATTAATCATTATTATCATCGGTGGTATTTATTTCGAGATGCAAACCCCGGGGCTTGGTTTTCCATCCGCTGCCGCGATAATAGCGGCTATCCTTTACTTCGCTCCTCTCTATATGGACGGGTTGGCTGAAAACTGGGAAATCCTGTTATTCATTCTCGGCGTTATATTAATAATGTTGGAGATATTCGTGATCCCGGGCTTTGGCATAGCGGGGATAAGTGGAATTATTCTCGTGGTCGGCGGACTTACAATGAGCTTACTGAACAATACTGTTTTTGATTTTCAAAACGTATCTGGAATGGATACGGGCAGAGCCGCTTTAACGGTTCTATTAGGTCTGGGTATCGGATTCACGCTAGTGATATGGTTATCCAACAAAATAGGACATAAAGGACCGCTAAAGAAAATGGCATTAAACGCTGATTTGGAAAAAGCGGTATCCAGTCCCAATTTGACACAACTGATCGGAAAAGAGGGCACGGCCGCTACCGTTTTACGTCCTTCGGGTAAGGTATCTATCGAGGGAGAGTTGTATGACGGCGTATCGGAGTCTGGCTTCATCGAGAAAGGGACTCCTATCAAAGTCGTCAGATTCGAGAGCGCGCAAGTCTATGTAATCAACCTATAAACGAGTCTATGCGATCCGTTTATAGGCAATACATTTATCGATCACGACATATTCCATCGCTCCCATAGCCATCAAATCACTTAGGATGTTACGGGCCGCATAATAATTGATATGGGCGATATGGCAAAACTGCTTTATGCTGATATACGGATGCTCGTCGAGCCAAGAAAACAGGATCTCGACGGGCTTACTTATTTTCAGCAATGTACCTTCTTTGGTTTTCTGCTTCTTCCATGCTTGCATGAGGACTTCGTTCGCTAATATATTCTCGTCCGCAACCCGGATATAGGCCTTGTATTTATCGTCTTTATCCGGTGCCGTATGCGGTTTCTCATCGCTTGGGGCGATATAGACCTCCAATACGGTCTTCCCGTTGACATCCCAGCGCTTAGCTGTAAACGGCACCTCGGGATGCGTATACATTTTAGAAGCAGCCTCGATCATATAATATTCCTCCTCACTTCTCACACCGGAAATAGCGCCGTTATCCTTCACTCCAATCAGCAGACGCCCGCCATCTGTATTCGCGAACGCACTCAACGTCCGGGCGATCTTCTTACTGTCGCTCACCTCAAACTTGAAATCAAGTTGTTGATGTTCCCCTTGCTCTATAAGCGCTTCAATCGGATGTTTCTTCTTCATTTTGGCTTCTGTTTTGAGACACAAAATTAAAATAAATACCTAACTTTGGCAATCGAAAAAACAATAAACGATGTCTCAGATACCTGCGCTAATATCAGATCTTGCGGTCATACTCATATCCGCCGGGTTGGTTACCCTGTTATTCAAAAAGTTAAAGCAACCGGTCGTATTGGGGTATATCGTAGCCGGAATACTCGCCGGACCTTCCATCGAGCAAATACCGACAGTTACAGATGTGGAAAGTATCCGTATCTGGGCTGATATAGGCGTTATCTTCCTGTTATTCGCTTTGGGGCTCGATTTCAGTTTCAAGAAGTTGATGAAGGTGGGAGGAACCGCCGTCATTGGAGCCATAACCGTTGTTATAGGTATGATGACAGCGGGATATATCACGGGCTTATCACTGGGTTGGGGACATATGAACAGTCTTTTCCTCGGAGGTATGTTATCGATGTCTTCCACGACGATTATCTTCAAGGCATTCGACGACATGGGATTGCGTAACCAACGATTCGCCGGTGTCGTATTCGGTATCTTGGTGGTAGAGGATCTATTCGCCGTATTATTAATGGTATTACTTTCTACCGTAGCGGTAAGTAAACACGTGGAAGGCATGGAGATGCTGGATAGCGTAGTCAAATTAGGCATTTTCCTTTTATTCTGTTTCGTCGTCGGGATCTATTTGATCCCCTCTTTTCTGAAAAAGGCAAAAAGCTTCCTAAATGAGGAGACTCTGTTGATCGTGAGCATCGGGCTATGCCTTGGTATGGTTATGATCGCCACAAAAGCCGGATTCTCATCGGCTCTCGGAGCTTTTGTCATGGGTTCGATTTTGGCCGAGACCATTGACGCTGAACGGATCGAGCATTTGGTAAAACCCGTAAAAGACTTATTTGGAGCGATTTTCTTCGTGTCTGTAGGCATGTTAATCGATCCTCAGATGCTCTGGGAGTATAAAATCCCGATTTTCATTATCACGCTCGTAGTCATGGCCGGACAGATTTGTTTCGCCAGCTTCGGAGTATTACTGTCCGGACAACCGATAAAAATAGCCATCCAGTCTGGTTTCTCGTTAGCGCAGATCGGAGAATTCGCCTTCATCATCGCAGGTTTGGGACTATCATTAAACGTGACGGATCAATATCTGTATCCGATCGTTGTCGCCGTATCCGTGATCACGACATTCTTCACACCTTATATGATCCGGCTAGCGGAACCTGCCTACAAATGGGCGGAGCGGATCATACCGGAGAATTGGAAACAGTTCTTGGAGCGATATTCATCCGGTTCCAATACGATCCGTCAAAAAAGCGCATGGAATAAGTTACTAAAAGCCTTGGTCCGCATCGTCGGTACTTATACCGCCGTCTGCCTAGTACTTATCTTTTTATGGCTACAAATCGTGACTCCGTTCATCTGCAAACATTTGCCCGGCATCCAAGGAAATCTAATCTCCTTGATCTTAATCCTAGCTCTGATCTCCCCGATGTTGCGGGCGATCATGATGAAAAAGAATCATTCCGTGGAGTTCCAGCAATTATGGAACGATAATAAATATAACCGGGGTCCCCTAGTCTCACTCGTGATCCTCAGAATCCTGCTCTGTATCGGTCTCGTCATGCTTCCAGTCGCACGGTTATTGAATGCTGCGCTAGGAATTATGCTGGCGGTCGCTTCCGCCGTTATCGTATTAATGATATTCTCCAAACGGCTAAAGAGGCAGTCGATCTTGATGGAACGGCATTTTTTCAGTAACCTTGTAGCGAGGGAAGTGGAACAAGAGCGAAAAGCCCCGATCAACCAGCGTTTCGCGAACCACTTATTAGAACGAGATCTCCATTTAGCGGATTTCGAGGTGAAGCAGAATTCCCCCAGTATGGGAAAAAGCCTGAAAGAATTAAACTTCAGGCAAAAGTGCAACGTAAATATCGTAACGATTATCCGGGGAGAGAAGCGAATCAATATACCGGGAGGAGACGAGCGGCTCTACCCGTTCGATAAACTGGTAGTAGTTGGCGCGGATGATGATCTGGAGCACTTTAGGAAATATCTGGAGGAACGCTACAAGAAATCATACGCCGAGCAATCGAACACAAGAAAGGAAGAGATGAACATGGAGCAAATCATTATCTCGGAAGGTTCCCGATTGATCGGCCGCTCCATCATAGAGTCCGGTATCCGTGATAAAGCCGCTTGTTTGGTAATCGGTATCGAACGTGGAAGTAGCTCGATCAAGAATCCGCCTCCCAGTACGGTTTTCGAGGAAGGAGATATCGTATGGATCGTAGGCGAACGGGATAAGTTGATCCAGTTAAGCGAAGGAAAAGTAGTAACCAGTTAACAAAATGATATAGAATGATGAAGTTTATAGGAATTATTCCGGCGAGATACGCCTCTACCCGTTTTCCGGGGAAGCCATTAGCGGATATGAACGGAAAGCCCATGATACAACGTGTATATGAGCAAGTAAAGGATGTCTTAGACTCCGTTTGCGTAGCTACCGACGATATCCGGATAGAGAATGCGGTTAAAACCTTCGGCGGCCAAGTCGTCATGACCTCCGATCAACATCGTAGCGGTACGGATCGTTGCTACGAGGCTTATCAGAAAATAGGCGAAGGGTATGATGTGATTGTCAATATCCAAGGTGACGAGCCTTTTATCCATCCCGAGCAAATCCAGACGATCAAAACCTGCTTCGCCGACACAAACACGCAAATAGCGACATTGGTAAAGCCTTTCCGTTCGGACGATGATTTCGAGAGTACCCTATTCAATCCCAATTCCCCGAAAGTCGTACTCAACAATAACAACGAGGCTATGTATTTCAGTCGATCTATTATTCCTTATATCCGGGGCAAGAAATATACGGAATGGTTGCCGAGTCATACCTTTTACAAGCATATCGGGTTATATGCCTATCGTGCGCAAGTGCTGAAAGAAATCACCCAATTACCTCAATCCGCTTTAGAACTGGCGGAAAGCCTTGAGCAATTACGCTGGTTGGAAAACGGATATAAAATCAAGGTCGGCATCACAGAGCAAGAAACGATCGGTATAGATACACCGGAGGACATGGAGAAAGCCTTAGCCTTCCTTGCGAACCGCTGATCACTTACACTATTATTCAATGAATATAGTCAGAGTAGTACCAATAGGTGGAGGAATAACGATCTCGTAATTCCTCCTTTGCTTTTCTACCCGATTTACAATGGATGTAATCTTGGTAATCCTCGATAACATCTTGAGGTATCAGATAACCGTCCACCTCCTCGTCCGAGCTTTTAGATAAGACTTGTACCAAAGCCTCCTCGTACAAACGGGGTACAACCTCAAATTTTCCTTTATAATAAGTATCGAACGCATTCTTAAAACTATTCAAATTCTCGTTCAGTAAATAATAGCACAACAAATAATCCAATGCCTGTTTATTTTCCGGATATTCCGCCACCAAACTTGACAGTACGCCCGGATAATCGGATATGGACATTAGTATGTCGTGCTCTCGCTCCCAATCACTTTTCCTCGGCAAACGTTTCTCCATCGACAAGGTCTCCTCACCCTTCAACTGTTCCTCCTTCGACCTTGCCCATGAGTGATAAAATAACGTCGCGTCCAATAGGTTCAGGTATTTTCTAGCCTCCTCAATATCCCCTCGCCGCATATCAATCTCCACCAGCCGCTTGATCTGCCGTACACTTCTTTGTTTAGGGCTGAACAAGATTCCTTCGATCGCCCGGTGACGGGCCATATCCATATCTCCCAATTGATAATACACCTCATTACTGAAAAACACGGGAAGTATAGAAGACCTCAAATCGATCGGTAAGAACAAGGCGTCCGCCCCTCGTTGATAATGATCCATCAAATTCTGAGGCAACTCGTTCTTCTTGGAGAAAGCGATATTCCTATAATAACTTACCAAGATATCGGGAGAATCAAATCCGGCAGACAAATCCAAGACTCGCTCCCAATCACCCCTATAGATCGCTTGGTCTACTGCCAGAACCTTTTCCCGCTTCCGGTTCGTACCCGCTATAACAAATGAAAAGAATCCAAATACGACTAAAAAGGTAATAAGCAAGCTATGCCGGTTCAGACGTATCCTACGTATACTTTTAATCTCCAAAGCGAATATCTCTAGAATCAACGCTAAAGCGGGGAAATATACGCTCAAGCCATCCACATGGGAATATTTATAGGCCTCCTCAATGCTCAATCCATAAAAATGACGCATGAACAACGGATATAAATAACTCGATAACAAAAGAGAAAGCCAGAACCACCACCGTTTCCTATTCTTGGCTCCCTCATAGAATATCACCATCAAGGAGAAGACAAACAGCCGGCTACCGACCATGCTATAAATTATGGGAAGAAGTATAAAAGCCACCCAAACGGACGTTCTCTTATTCTTAATCCGGATGTATCCCAAGAAGAGCCATAGCACGAAAATCAACGTAAGCGTAGACGCTATACTATACGACAACCGGCAAATCAATCCCCACTCTAACGCTACCGGAAACAACGCATATATGGAGACCATATTACCATTCCCGAACTTGCGTAAAACCCGCATAGAGTAATACCATAAGAGCAACAACACGCACGTCACGATTAACGGACCTATCACAGTCAAATGGAAGAACTGTATCAAGAAATTCCCCACATAACAGCTCAACCAGGCCGGCTCATCCCAGAACGAGATAAAATAATCGGTGGTATACAAAAAAATCCTCATCTGCTCTTTGAAGAACAAATGGTTTGGGTAAATCCATTGAAAGAAAGCAAAGCATACTACGAAGAATATTCCCGCTATTACCCATTGAAGCGATCGTTCATTTTTTGTCATTGACAAAATCTCTTATTTATAACCTCCCTATTTCCTCAATATAGAAAAAATCAATTTCCTCATCAATCTTTTGAATACAAAACAATGCAAACAAACAAAAAGTTTTGAATAAATACAAATAAACAAATAGAATCATGATCAAGACGTCTTGTTTTTCAAGTAGAGGAGCCAAGATATACAAAAAAAATCCCTTTATCTACCAATAAGCAAATAAAGGGACCTTTTTCAAGGACAACAATTACTATTATCCTATCGTTTTTTCTTAGCCTCTTGTTGTTTACGCAACGTCTCCTGCTGTGCTCGTTGAGCCTCTTCCAGACGTTTCATGAAACCGGATTTCTTCATCGGTTTCCGTTTGTTTGCCTCCAACTTAGCTAACAATTTATCCTCATTGATCGTATAGCGGAAGATCAATGTCTGCACGATTGTGATCAACGTAGAGATGAAATAGTAATACGTCAAACCGGAAGCATACTGGTTGAAGAACACCAAGAACATCAACGGCATCATGTACATCATGGCCTTCATGCCCGGCATCTGTTGCTGCCCGGTATTCGTCATCTCCATATTATACTTGGTATAAAAAATATTCGTGATCGTCATCAACAAACAGAACAAACTGATGTGATTTCCGAAATACGGAGTGATGATCGGAATATATTTATTCCAACTAAAGATAGCGTCGTAAGTAGACAAGTCGTGCGCCCAAAGGAAACTCTGGTGACGTAACTCGATCGCCGACGGGAAGAACATGAATAAAGCGATCAAGATCGGCATCTGCAACAACATCGGCAAGCAACCACTCATCGGGCTCGCCCCCGCACGGCTATATAGCTCCATCGTCGCTTTCTGCCGTTCCATAGCCTTATCCTGTCCGGGATACTTAGCGTTGATCTCCTCCACTTGCGGACGCAATACACGCATCTTGGCGGACGACATATAAGACTTATACGTCAACGGGAAAAGGATGATCTTCACGATGATAGTCATCAAAAGAATCAAGATACCATAATTATGGATAAACTTACCCAAGAAGTCGAACAAAGGGATCACGAAATATTGATTCACCCAACGGAAAATACCCCAACCTAGCGGAACCAACTTCTCCAGATCCAGTTGCTGCTCGGCAACGACACCTTTATCGAAGGACTTCAACAAGGCGAACTTATTCGGTCCGAAATAAAAGGACAGGTTCGTGGCCTCCTTACCTTGCAAGTCGAAAGGTACGGAAGTGGTCGTCTTGAATTGTTTCAATACATCCCCCTCCGGAATCGCTTTCGAGTCTAAGGTAGTAGCCTCAAAGCCCTCTTGCGAGATCAATACGGTAGAGAAGAACATATCCTTATAACCGATCCATTTCAAGCGGTTCGGGATCTGCTTGCTGTCACTCTTCGACTCGCTCAGGTGTTCCACGTCGTCCGCCATGAACTTGTAGTTCAAAGTCACGTAGCGATCCTCAAACTTACGTCCTTTTTCCTGTTGGCGGATATCCTGCTCCCACAATAAATCCAAGGCATTCGTGCTCGGTGCCAAGACACCGTTCAATCCCGTACCCAGAATCTGGTATTGCACCATATAATCATCCGGTTTCAAGGTATAGGTAAAATCCAGATGACTACCCTCGCCGGTGTTCAAACGCATGATCACGGAATTCGGGTCATTACCTTTAACCGGGGTAAAATACAAATCGCCCGTATTCACGACACGGTTCGTAGCCGTGACCAACGTAAAATTAAAATTAGACTCTTTCTCGTCGAACAAAACGAGAGGCTCGTCATTATACGTATCATACTCCTTCAAGCGTGCGTAACAAATACGTCCGCCCTTATTGCTGATACGAAGCTCAACCAAGTTATTTTGTAGGGTCGTGTAATCTTCCGTACCCACCATAGCTTCGCCGAATACGCCGAAGCTCTGCTGCAAACGTTGCGCCCTTACCGAGTCCGGCACGTTCTCCAACGAATCCTCCACTAAAGCACTTTTGTTCTCTTGTTTCTGCAATTCCAGTTGCTGGGCATACTCAATCTTCGCGATTGAATCTTGGTAACGACGTTGCGCCTCCAACTGCTCAGGCGTTGGCCGGTTGAACCAGCTAAACGCAAATAATACGACACCGATCAGCAGAAAACCTATTAATGTGTTTTTATCCATTTATCACCAATTATTTTTTATTTTCGATAGCAGCTTTCACGAAGCTGAGGAAAAGAGGATTCGGATTCACCACGGTACTGTTGTACTCCGGATGATATTGAACGCCCACGAACCATTTCAAGGCGGGGATCTCTACCACCTCTACCAGATTTGTCTCCGGATTCTCACCCGTACACATCATACCGGCGGCCTCATATTGCTTCTTATACTCGTTGTTGAACTCGAAACGATGGCGATGACGCTCTTGGATATGCTCCTTGCCGTATGCCTCCAATACCTTGGAGCCCTCTTTCAGCGTACAGTCGTAAGCACCCAAACGCATGGAACCTCCCATATTGGTAACGTTCTTCTGCTCCTCCATCAAGTCGATCACCTTATGTGCCGTATTCGGCTCCATCTCCGTAGAGTTGGCATCCGCCAAACCTAATACGTCACGGGCAAACTCGATCACCATGCACTGCATACCCAAGCAGATGCCCAAGCAAGGGACATCATGCTCACGAGCGTATTTGATAGCGGCAAACTTGCCCTCGATACCTCTCTGCCCGAATCCGGGGGCGATCAAGATACCATCCATATCCTTCAATTGCTCGGCGGCGTTCTCGTTATTTAATTTCTCCGAATGGAACAAATGCAAATCCAATTTATGATGATTGTAAATAGCGGCTTGCAACAAAGACTCGTCGATCGACTTATAAGCGTCTTGCAATTCCACGTATTTACCAACCAAACCGATCTTCACCGTATCCGTAGCCGTGCTCTTCAAGGCAAGGAATTCCTTCCAAGGCTTCAACTCCGGAGTCGGGCCGACTTCCATACCGACCTTACGCAAGACCACCTCGTCCATCTTCTGGCGTTGCAATACCAAAGGAACCTCGTAGATCGTCGGTACGTCGATCGACTGGATCACGGAATCCTCAGCCACGTTACAGAACAACGCCACCTTACGTAACAAGTTCGCATTCAACTCATGCTCCGTACGTAATACCAACACGTCCGGCTGGATGCCTAACTCCTGCAATTGCTTCACGGAATGTTGCGTAGGCTTCGTCTTATACTCTTTCGCCGCGGCGATATAAGGCACGTAAGTAAGATGTACGCAAAGGCAGTTCTTACCCAGCTCCCATTTCAACTGGCGAACGCTCTCTATGAAAGGCAGAGACTCGATATCACCCACCGTACCACCGATCTCGGTGATCACGAAGTCAAATTTATACTTGCTACCCAATAATTTCACGTTACGCTTGATCTCATCCGTGATATGAGGTACTACCTGTACCGTCTTACCCAGATAATCCCCCTTACGCTCCTTGTTGATCACGCTTTGATAGATACGTCCGGTAGTGATATTATTCGCACGGGTAGTCTGGACATTCAAGAAACGCTCGTAATGGCCCAAGTCCAAGTCAGCCTCATGTCCATCGACGGTCACGTAACATTCCCCATGCTCATAAGGGTTCAACGTACCCGGGTCGATGTTGATGTAAGGATCAAATTTTTGGATAGTAACCTTGTAACCTCTTGCTTGAAGGAGCTTACCTAAAGAAGCGGAAATAATTCCCTTACCTAAGGAAGAGACCACGCCGCCTGTAACGAAAATGTACTTTGTATCTGCCACGATAGTAATATTTTAGTTATCTTTTTAATTGCACACCTGCATTTCGAAACCGCAAAGTTAGCGATTTTCATCGAGACATGCCAAATTTAATGTTTTTATTTCTCGCTGAATATCTCCAGAACTGACCCGGGCTTCGGCAGGACTCTTCCGATTCCCGACCCGAAGCACGGCACTAAAGACAGTACTTCTCATGGAATTACTTCGGTACTACGTAGGAAGTACTGAAGTACTTTGACCGAAGTATTCCAGTACTTCCAGCGGAGTACTGAGGCAAGTCCGTATAAGCCTCGCTAGACACACCTGCTTTGCCTCAGTGATCGTAACTTTTACCCAGATAAATATCAAATCGTATGTTGTATATCATTCTTTTTAGCTAATTTTGCGACCACTACAACTAATAGATGTAAATAAGGTATTATGATGATGAAGAGGCATGGTGTGTATGCGCTATTATTACTTTCACTAATTGGAGGCTCGGCATACGGTCAAGAGAACCAGTTAGTTACCGGAACGATAGTTCAACGTCCCGCACAGCAAGTCGTATCGGATGATACGATTCCCGCGATCAATCTTAGCGAAGAGGAATTAGACAACATCGTAGACATTCGTAAGCAATTCGAGAAGCAAAACAAGACTTACTCGGCGCCCTTGGCCCCAAGCACGAATTTACTGCGTTTCTTGAAGAAAGACGAGCTGGAAATCTCGGACGAGGCGATGTATTGGGCCCGTCTGGTACGAGACGCCTCCACGGCTTTCGATAATACGATGACCTTCCGAGACACCGTGATCGTAAACCCTTTATTCATGCCGATCGTTTTCCGGGGAGATTATTTACCCGAGAACTTGATATTCTACAACTTCGATTCGTTGAAGGAGAGGACTCCCTATGATAACCTATACCGGACAGATTCCATTTTCAAAGATCTGGAACGAAACAAACAATTCGAGGAGATGGCTTACAAATATGTGCAGAACAATTACCCGACTTATTTCCGCTACTCCGAGAGGGATCTGCCCAATGAGGTGATCAAACCTAAATTCATCAAGAAGAATATTTATGAGGACTTGCCGATCAAGGTGGAGGCTGATGCCAATTTTGAGGACGTAGACGCTCCCGCCCGTTTTATCCCAGAGCGGAGATACTGGATATCGGCCTTTGAGAGCGCCGTCCAATTCTCCCAGAACTACGTTTCGGAGAACTGGTATAAAGGTGGAAGTAGCAACTTGAACCTGTTCACCAAGAACAATTTAAAATACGACTATAAGAAAGATAAGGTACAAGTAACGAACGAACTGGAATTCAAAGCCAGCGTATATACGGCACCGAAGGATACCTTAAGGAACTATAAGATCGGTGACGACGTATTCCGTATACACAGCAACGTCGGCTACCAAGCGTTCAACAAATGGTACTATACGTTCGACGCTGAGTTCAAGACCCAGTTCTTCACCAACTACCAAGAGAACGAGCGCATCAAACAGGCCGCATTCCTAGCCCCGTTCTCTATCAACTTCGGTCTCGGTATGAAATACGAGCTGGAAAAACAATTTACCGACAAGCATAAGAAGATTAAATTCAGCACCAACTTGGCGCCGATCTCCTATACATATATGTATACGACACAAGAGATCGATTATAGCCGTCACGGTTTCAAGAAAAACGAGGAAACCGGTGAGTTCAATAACAAGCTAAGCCAAATAGGTTCCACGATCCGCGCAGACCTCGCCTTTGATTTCAACCGTAACGTAAGCTGGCAATCCCGTCTTTATTTCTTTACCACTTATGGCGATCATACCATCGGGGAGTTCGAGAATACTTTGGTTCTGGCCATCAGCCGCTTTTTCTCCACACGTATCTATTTTCACCTTAGATACGACGATGGAGTGGAAAAAACAGAGGATAATAAGAGTTATTTCCAGCTTAATGAGTTGTTAAGTTTCGGTTTTAATTACAAATGGTAAGCTAGGATTTAAGATTTCGAATAATAAACTTTGTTAATCGTGACATAGTTTCTAAATTATACTTACTTTTGCCTTGATTTTGCAATGTCGAGATTACAAATATGAGCGAAAGTATAAATCATACAGGATTTGTAGAGAAGATCGATGGCGACACCGTCTTCGTCCGCATTACCCAACAATCCGCATGCTCGGGATGCCACGCACAGTCTATGTGCTCGGCTTCCGAGAAAAAGGATAAGATCATTGAGGTACCCGATCGGTCGGGACGGTTTCGCGTTAACGAGGAAGTGATGATATGCGGACAAAATTCCATGGGGCTTCAGGCCGTATTGTTGGCATTTGTCATTCCTTTGGTGATAGTCGTAGGGGCCATCGTGGTCGGTACGAATCTACAATGGGACGAGACCACGAGCGGGTTAACCGGTTTATCGCTTTTGCTGCCTTATTACTGTATACTATACTTAATGCGTGACAAACTAAAAAGACGATTTATATTTACTTTGAAAAAACTTAATTGATAATATATCATGATTTTAATTGCCGTTATTTCATTAGGAGCAATCGGGGCGGTCGGAGCGGTTTTCCTCTACGCTGCTTCCAAGAAATTTGAAGTCTACGAAGATCCTCGCATCGCACAAGTACAGGAAGTCCTTCCCGGGGCGAACTGTGGAGGTTGCGGTTATCCGGGTTGCGCCGGATTCGCGGGTGCTTGCGTAAAAGCTGACTCTTTAGACGGATTGCTCTGCCCCGTTGGTGGTGGCCCGGTCATGGCCAAGGTCGCTACAATACTGGGTAAAGAGGCGGGTACAGCCGAACCCATGGTAGCCGTTGTCCGTTGCAACGGAACTTGTCAGGCCCGCCCACGTACAAACTCTTATGATGGAACGAAAAGTTGCGCCATCGCCTCTACCCTTTACGGAGGCGAGACGAATTGTTCTTTCGGTTGCCTTGGTTATGGCGACTGCGTGAACGCCTGCGCTTTCGACGCTATCCACATCAACCCGGCTACGGGAATCGCCGAGGTAGACGAGGAAAAATGTACTTCCTGTGGTGCTTGTGTGAAGGCTTGCCCGAAGAATATCATCGAGCTAAGAAAGAAAGGACCTAAATCACGCCGGATTTACGTTTCTTGCGTAAATAAGGACAAGGGAGCCGCCGCTCGCAAGGCTTGTGCCAACGCTTGTATCGGCTGTGGCAAATGTGCCAAGGAATGTCCGTTCGAGGCGATCACCGTAACAAATAACGTAGCTTATATCGATTATACGAAGTGTCGTTTATGCCGCAAATGCGTGGCTGTATGTCCGACAGGAGCTATTCATGAGCTGAATTTCCCTCCTCGCAAGGAAGCCGCTCCCGCTCCGAAAGCGGAGACCGTGAAACCGGTGCCGAAGGCAGAGGCTACCGTGAAACCGGAAGCCACACCGAAAGCTACAAGTGAAGAAAAAACAAATCTAAATTAAAATCTAATAGTATGCTAAGGACATTTCGAATCGGAGGTATACATCCCCCCGAGAATAAACTGTCTGCCGGTAAGAAAATTACGGCTCTCGCTACGCCTAAACAGGTGATTATCCCCCTCAGCCAGCATATCGGCGCCCCGGCGCAGGCCGTGGTGAAGAAAGGGGATCTGGTAAAGGTGGGTACATTGCTAGCCAAGGCGGGTGGTTTCGTATCAGCGAACATCCACTCTTCCGTATCCGGCAAAGTGAACAAGATAGATAACGCTCTCGACGCTAGCGGATACAAACGTCCCGCTATATATATAGATGTGGAAGGTGATGAATGGGAAGAGACGATCGACCGCAGCGAGACCTTAGTGAAGGAGTGTGCGCTGTCTTCCAAGGAAATCGTGGATAAGATCGCCGCTTCCGGTATCGTCGGTCTGGGTGGAGCGACTTTCCCTACGCAGGTGAAATTGATGCCGCCTCCCGGAAACAAGGCAGAGATCGTAATCATCAACGCCGTGGAGTGTGAGCCTTATCTTACTTCCGACCATTCGTTGATGCTGGAGAAAGGCGAGCAAATCCTAGTCGGTGTCACGATCCTAATGAAAGCGGTTAACGTGAACAAGGCCGTGATCGGTATCGAGAATAACAAGCCGGACGCTATCGCCCATCTGCAAAAGTTGGCGGTAAATTATAAAGGTATAGAGATCATGCCGCTTAAGGTACAATATCCGCAAGGAGGCGAGAAACAATTGATCGACGCCGTTATTCGCCGTCAGGTAAAAAGTGGTGCGCTTCCTATCTCGGCGGGTGCCGTGGTACAGAACGTAGGAACTGCTTATGCCGTTTACGAGGCGGTACAAAAGAATAAACCGTTGTTCGAGCGTGTGGTGACGATCACGGGTAAGGCGGTAGCTAATCCTTCCAATTTCTTGGTTCGTATGGGAACCCCGATCAGTTGCTTGATCGAGGCCGCAGGTGGCCTGCCCGAGAATACGGGTAAGATTATCGGTGGCGGACCGATGATGGGTAAAGCGTTGATCAGCGCCGAGGTGCCGGTTTGCAAAGGAAGCTCCGGCGTTTTATTACTGACGAAAGAGGAGTCTGTCCGCAAGCCGATCCGGGATTGCATCCGTTGCGCCAAATGCGTAGGTGTCTGCCCGATGGGATTAAACCCTACCCTATTGATGAACGCCACGGAATTCCAGAATTGGGAATTGGCGGAGAAGAACTATATCACCGACTGTATCGAGTGCGGGTCGTGTAGTTATACCTGTCCGGCCAACCGTCCGTTGCTGGATCAGATCCGGTTGGGTAAAGGAAAAGTTATGGGTATTATCCGGTCTAGAAAGTCATAAAACAAGAGCAACATGGAAAATAATTTATACGTATCGCCCTCGCCCCACATCCATGGTGGCGACAGCATAAGCAAAAATATGTATGGTGTACTGATTGCCCTTATCCCGGCTTTCTTGGTATCCCTTTATTTCTTCGGTCTGGGAGCGTTGATCGTTACGGTCGTATCGGTTCTGGCCTGTATGATATTCGAGTATTTGATCCAGCGATTCCTGATGAAAAAGGAACCGACCCTTTGCGATGGCTCAGCTATCCTGACAGGTGTATTGCTGGCCTTCAACCTACCTTCCAACCTTCCGGTCTGGATCATTATTATCGGAGCGTTGGCGGCGATCGGCATCGGCAAGATGTCTTTCGGTGGATTAGGTAATAATATTTTCAATCCGGCGTTAGTCGGACGTGTATTCTTATTGATCTCCTTCCCGGCACAGATGACGACTTGGCCGGTGGTAGATGCCTTGAACGTTTTCCCGATGACTTATACGGACGCCCAGACCGGCGCGACGGTACTGTCGTTGATGAACGAGGGCGTGACCGAGCTTCCGTCTTACGGGAATATGCTTGTAGGGGCTATGGGAGGTAGTCTCGGTGAAGTGAGCGCCGTGGCCTTGATCCTCGGTCTTTTATTCATGCTATGGAAAAAGATCATCACTTGGCAGATCCCGGTATCCATCTTGGCTACCGTATTCGTATTCACGGGTATCATGCACTTGGTGAATCCGGTACAATACGCCAGCCCGTTTGTTCACTTATTATCCGGCGGTTTGTTATTAGGCTCCATCTTTATGGCGACCGACTACGTAACCTCGCCGATGAGCAAGAACGGAATGCTTGTCTACGGCGTGGGAATCGGAATCCTTACCACGGTGATCCGTTTGTTCGGGTCTTACCCGGAAGGTATGTCGTTCGCTATCCTGATCATGAACGCATTTACTCCGCTAATCAACAGCTATATCAAACCTAAACATTTCGGAGGAAAGTAAGCATGGCAAAATTAAAATCAACATTACCCAATATGCTCCTTTCACTAACAGGCATTTGCTTGGTAGCAGGGGCGATCCTAGCCGGAGTGAACCAGTTTACCGCCGGCCCTATAGCGGTAGCCAAAGCGACCGCCTTGGAGGAAGCGATTAAAGCCGTTGCTCCCGAGTTCGACAACAAACCGACTGAGGACGTCTATATGGCAGTCTCCTCCGATGGTGATTCCCTCAAGATTTATCCTGCCAAGAAAGGCGGACAAGTCGTTGGCGGAGCCGTAGAGAGTAATACGAAAAAAGGCTTTAGCGGCGAGATACGGGTTATCGTAGGTTTCGATATGGATGGCAAGATATTGAACTATTCCGTATTGCAACACGCCGAGACTCCGGGCTTGGGAGCCAAGATGCAAGAATGGTTCCGTGCGGACAAGAACAAGCAAAGTGTCTTGGGACGTACGATTCCGGACGGAGGCTTAAAAGTAACAAAAGATGGTGGCGACGTGGACGCTATCACGGCAGCGACCATCTCCAGCCGTGCGTTCCTCGATGCCGTGAACCGTGCGTATAGCGCATTCGCCGGCGTAGACGGACTAACGGGTGCCACTTCAACTGATAACAAATAAAAAGGGAGGACAGAACAATGAGTAATCTAAAAATATTGATGAATGGTATCATCACGGAGAACCCGACATTTGTATTACTGTTAGGTATGTGTCCGACCTTGGGAACGACCTCTTCGGCCATCAACGGCATGAGTATGGGATTGGCTACGATGTTCGTATTGATTTGCTCGAATATCGTGATCTCCGCCTTGAAAAACGTAATCCCCGACTTGGTGCGTATCCCGGGATATATCGTTGTGATTGCGACGTTCGTGACCGTAGTGCAGATGTGCATGGAAGCATTCGTTCCGGCTTTATACGCTAGCTTAGGATTATTTATCCCGTTGATCGTGGTAAACTGTATCGTACTAGGACGTGCCGAGGCTTTCGCCGCAAAGAACGGAATTATCCCGTCGGCCCTTGATGGTATCGGAATGGGACTTGGTTTCACGATGGCTCTTACGCTGCTGGGCGCTTGCCGTGAGTTCTTGGGAACCGGTAAGTTATTCAACGTAACCTTGATGCCCGAGGAATATGGTTCGCTGATCTTCGTATTGGCTCCGGGAGCGTTTATCGCCTTGGGTTATCTGGTAGCAATAGTAAACAAACTGCGTAAAGCATAATAAACGGATCATATGGAATATATATTGATATTTATCGCCGCCGTATTCGTTAATAACGTTGTACTGGCACAGTTCTTGGGAATTTGTCCGTTCTTGGGGGTATCTAAGAAAGTGGAGACTGCCGCAGGCATGGGAGCCGCCGTTACGTTCGTGCTTACGATCGCCACGATTGTTACATTCCTCGTGCAAAAATACATATTGGACGCTTTCGGATTAGGGTTCATGCAGACGATCAGTTTCATCTTGATCATCGCCGCCTTGGTTCAGATGGTGGAAATCATATTGAAGAAGGTCTCTCCCGCCCTTTATCAAGCGTTGGGCGTATTCCTTCCGTTGATCACCACGAACTGCTGTATCCTGGGTGTAGCTATCCTTGTAATCCAAAAAGAGTATAATTTATTGGAATCTGTGGTATATGCTATCTCGACCGCTATTGGATTTGCGCTAGCTTTGATTATCTTTGCGGGTATTCGGGAGCAACTAGCCATGACGCATGTTCCGGAAGGCATGAAAGGCACTCCTATCGCCTTGATAACGGCCGGTTTGCTAGCTATGGCTTTTATGGGATTCTCGGGTATCGTATAACAAACTTATCTAAATGAACACTAGAATGAAAAAGAAGATTTTAGTAGCGGGCGGAACCGGTTATATCGGCTCACACACCACAGTAGAATTGCAGAACGCCGGATATGAGGTAGTCATTATCGACGATTTGTCAAACTCGAATATCGAGGTGCTCGATGGTATCGAGAAAATCACGGGCATCCGTCCGGAGTTTATCCAATTGGATCTAAAGGATAAGGAAGGTACTCGCAAGGCATTGGAAGCTCATCCGGGCATCAAAGGCATTATCTTGTTCGCCGCTAGCAAGGCGGTAGGAGAATCCGTACAGCAGCCTTTGAAGTATTATCGCAATAATATTGTCACTTTGGTGAACTTGTTGGAGATGATGCCTGAATTCAATATCGAAGGTATCGTATTCTCTTCCTCTTGTACGGTATACGGACAACCGGACCCGGAGAACTTGCCGGTAACCGAGAATGCCCCGATCAAACCCGCTATGTCTCCTTATGGAAACACGAAGCAGATCAACGAGGAGATTATCCGGGATACGATCCACGCAGGAGCGCCTTTCAAGAGCATCATCTTGCGCTACTTCAACCCGATAGGCGCTCACCCAAGCGCAGAGATCGGCGAGTTGCCAAATGGTGTTCCCCAGAACTTGATCCCGTACTTGACACAGACGGCTATGGGTATCCGCAAGGAACTAAGCGTATTTGGCGATGATTATGATACAGCAGACGGTTCTTGCATCCGTGACTATATCAATGTCGTAGACTTGGCGAAAGCACATGTAATCGCTATGGACCGTATGCTTGAGAATAAGTCTGATGAGCATATCGAGATATTCAACCTAGGTACCGGCAATGGTGTTTCTGTCCTTGAACTGATCAATACCTTCGAGCAGACAACAGGCGTTAAGGTTCCGCACAAGATCGTGGGCCGTCGTGAAGGTGATATCGAGAAGGTATGGGCCAATCCGGAGCACGCGAATAAGGTATTAGGCTGGACCGCCAAGGAGACTTTAGCCGACACCCTGCAATCCGCATGGAACTGGCAGAAACGTTTGAGAGAACGTGGCATCCAGTAAATAACACAAAAAAAGAGGCCGTATCTGATAGCGCTTAGCTAAGATACGGCCTTTTTTATATCCTTATATCTACAAGTACTTCTCTAAGATCTCAAGAACCTTCCCGAAATCGATCGGCTTAGCGATATGCTCATTCATTCCGGATTCTTTACACAACTTGATGTCTTCCGCAAATGCGTTCGCAGACATGGCTATTATCGGCATGGACTTGATATCCGGACGTTCTAATGCCCGAATATGGCGAGTAGAGTCGTACCCGTTCATGACCGGCATCTGGATATCCATAAATACCAAGTCATAATATCCCGGACTAGAGTTTTTTACCATATTCACCGCGACAAGGCCATTTTCCGCCTCCTCTACCACCGCACCGGTCTCTTCTAGCAACACAGTCGCTATTTCCCTATTCAAGCTATTATCTTCCACCAGCAAGATCCGCTTACCCTCAAAGTTACCGAAAGGATATTGAGGCTTCTCCGTCTCTTCCTCTTTTTTCTCTTGCTTGATAGCGAAACTTTTCATCAAATAAAATAACTTGGATTTCATCAACGGCTTACTTATGAATCCATCGACACCGGCTCGTTGGGCTATTTCCTCAAAATGCGGACAATCATAAGCGGAAAGAATAATGATCGGAATATCCCGGCCAACGACTTTTCGGATACGGGTAGCGGTCTCGATCCCATCCATTCCCGGCATTTTCAGATCAAGGATAACGGCAAAATAGTCATCATTAAGATGATGTGCCCTCTCTACTTTCCCGATAGCCTCCTCACCAGAAATGGCATACTCGCCTTTCATACCGATCTCGTTAATCCTCATACATGCGTTCTCGCAACACACGATATCATCGTCTACCACGAGAACCGGTAAATCCCTTAAATGATCATCCTCAAAACACCCTTGATCCTGCAATTTCAACTGCATCGTAAATGTAAAAACGGAACCTTTGCCATATTCACTCTCCACCAGAATCTCACCATTCATCATATGAGCGATATTACGGCTTATCGCCATGCCTAAGCCGGTTCCTTGTATATTCCGCAGGGTTGCGTCTTCCGCACGTTCAAATGGCTCGAAAACCTTGTGTAAGAAATCCGGCTTTATCCCGATACCATTGTCTATAACCGTAACCTCAAATAAACCATAATCACCATTTTTAATTGGCTTTTCCCGTATCTCAAGTGTTATTTTCCCATAGTCCGGCGTATACTTTATGGCGTTCGACAGCAAATTCAACAATACTTGCTGAATCCGTTGCACATCGCCAATCAGCTTTTCATGTTTGACTTGAAACAAGTGAACCCGGAAATCCTGAAACTTCTGACTGACCGAAGTCTGAACCATAGTAATTACGCTTTGCAATAACTCGCCCATATCGAACTCCTCGTCTGTCAGCAAAATATGTCCGCTCTCTACCTTAGACATATCCAAGACCTCATTGATCAAGTTCAATAACAATTTGGAAGAAACCATAATTTTCTTCAAGCAATCCACTATACGCTCCCGATCGTCGATATGCATACTGGCGATAGTGGTCATACCGATAATGGCATTCATCGGAGTACGTATATCATGGCTCATACGGGATAAGAAATCCGATTTAGCCTGATTTGCCGATTTAGCCACTTGTAGGGCATCTTGAAGTAATTGCCTTTGCCGCTCTTCCTCACGAACCTCCATAATATCGGTCCGGGTCAAAAGAAGTATATTCCTCTCCTTATCGAAAAAGCTAAAACGCATCTTCTTATCCCTAAAAACGCCATTCTCCATCACCTGACAGAACAAGACATACTCACGGGAATTTCGTAAGACAGATAAGACATGATCTAGGGAAAGATTTCGGGTTAACTCATCTCGCTGATCCTCCGGCACATATTTGTGGTGGAACTCGGCTACCTCTTTTTCATAGTCATTACTCGCTATCGGGGGGACCGGCGTCCCACTTTCACGATTGGAAGTATACATGACATAGCTATTCGTGTTTGCCTCTATATAAACGACATAATCATACTCAGTCTGAACGGCAGCCTCTACGATCTGTGCCTTGCGGCAATGATTCACATAACGGCTGGAAAGAATGATACGATCCGGAATTCCACTCTTATCTTTCAAGATACGAATAAAAGCCTCATGCCACTCAAAACCAAACAAATCATTACAGAAACGCATGTCTAACTTCTTATTCGCTACGCCGCTAGCCGCCATTTGCCGCAATGAATTCAAGGATAAGATCTCCTCCCATTTCCCTAAATCCGCAGGATATACATATTCTTGAATGTAAGTCTGGCAAAGTTCTGTATAATCCAAACATTCTCCTTCCCTTTCGGGAGTCATCGAATCTTTGATTATCTCAACCTTTTCATTACCTAATGTGACGATCCAAAGCGTATCGACTAGCTCGTTTACACCACAGAGTAGTTCTTCCAAATTTAAAGTAGTATTTGTCATTTTCAATGATATAGATTTAATTAAGAGGAATAGAGATCCTATGATTTTGAGAGTATTTCATCAAGCCTCCCTCTCCAATCCTCTCCATTCAAAGGCTGATAGGTATGGAACCCTAGTTCCTGCCCCACTACGATATTATTCTTACCATCATCTACAAATAATGTTTCCTCTGGTTTGATTCCTGAATCCAAGACCATGCGATCAAAAATTTCACGATCCGGCTTCGTGACACCGATCTCATAAGAGAGATACAATTTATCGAAATAATCATTTAATGGACGGCCCGCCGGCGTAAACTCTTTTGTCTGTGCCCATTCAAGCTGTATGATCGGATTTGTATTGCTCAATAAATAGACTTGATATTTCTCACGGAGTTTTAATATGTAGTCCAATTTATATTGGGGAACGCCGCCAATGAAGCCAAACCAAGCCCAACAAATATCCTCATAAGAAAGGTCTTTACCCGTATACTTCCGTAAATAGCGACAAAACTCCTCTACTCCGATCTTTCCGGTCTCCAAATCTTGAAAAACCCCTTTTTGTTCGTAAGGATCTATCAATCCATCGGCATCTTTGACCCCAATCTCTATTAAACGGCGAACAGGTTCATCCCGGTCCAAATCTATGATAACGCCCCCCAGATCGAATACTATATTTTTTATTTTACCCATTGCGATACTATTTAAGTCCCAAAGATACAATTTATTCCGTATATCTAGGTTACAAGGATAAAAAAGGGTATAATCTTCAACGATTATACCCCAATCCAAAGCTATATTTATGTATATAAGACTTAATCCAATTTATGGATCACCAAACCAGAGCGAAGCTTCGGTTCGAACCACGTCGTCTTCGGCGGCATGATATTACCCGTATCGGCGATATCCATCAATTGCTTCATCGTAACGGGATACAAAGCCAAGGCAACCTTCATCTCACCGCTATCCACACGGCGTTTCAATTCACCCAGGCCACGGATACCTCCCACGAAATCGATTCGCTTGTCCGAACGTAAATCCTTAATGCCTAAAATCTCATCCAGAATCAAGTTCGAAGAGATCGTGACATCCAATACGCCTATCGGGTCATTATCATCGTACGTACCGGGCTTAGCGGTCAAAGAATACCATTTCCCTCCTAAATACAGGGAGAAATTGTGCAAGGCACCCGGTTTGTAAATAGCAGAGCCCTTCTCCTCTACCACGAAGTTTTTCGTTAATCTCTCAACGAATTGTTCCTCGGTCAAGCCGTTCAAGTCTTTTACCACACGGTTGTAATCGATAATGGTCAATTGGTTGGCCGGGAAGCAAACAGCCATGAAATAGTTATACTCCTCGTCTCCCTTATGATCCGGGTTTTGCTTGGCCTTCTCCGCTCCTACCAAAGCAGCAGCGGCGGAACGATGATGTCCGTCGGCAATATACAACGCAGGCATCTCCCCGAATAACTCCGTGATGCGGGCGATGTCCTTATCCTCATCGATAATCCAGAACGTATGGCCGAAACCGTCTAATTTCGCCACGAAATTATATTCGGGCTCACGAGCCGTATATTTCATAACGATAGCGTCTAACTCTGAGTTGTCGGGATAAGCGAAGAATACCGGCTCGATATTAGCGTTGTTGACACGTACGTGCTTCATGCGATCCTCCTCCTTGTCACGGCGGGTCAGCTCATGTTTCTTGATCGTGCCATTCATATAATCGGGAACATAAGCCCCGACTACCAACCCATATTGAGTCTTGCCATTCATGGTTTGGGCATAAACATAATAGCATTCTTTCTGATCCTGAACCAACCAACCTTTTTCCTGAAAATTATTGAAATTGGCGGCGGCCTTCAGGTAAACAGCCGGATCATGCTCATCCGTCCCTTCTGGGAAATCGATTTCCGGTTTAATGATATGGTAAAGGGATTTCTCGTTTCCTTCCGCTTCCGCACGAGCTTCTTGCGAGTTCAATACGTCATAGGGACGGGAAGCCACCTCCTCTATAAATTCTTTTGGCGGACGAACTCCCTTGAAAGGTTTTATTTTTGCCATGGTAATTAAATCTAATTGGTTTATGTATCAATGTAGAGACGGGGCGTGCCCCGTCTCTACAACCGGATATTCTTATTTATTAACCCGATACTTTTCATTGCCATTCACCAAGAAATCAACGATCTGCTTGGCGGCGGCGATACCAGCGTTGATATTAGCCTCGGCGGTCTGGGCACCCATCTTTTTCGGGGTGCTGAAATAACGACCGGCATATTTCTCGGCCAATTCCGCATGGATAGCGGGCATAATATCTGTCAAGTACTTGAAGTCCGGACGCTCTTCCAACATCTTAGCGAGTCCAGCCTCATCCATCACCTCCTTACGAGCCGTATTCACTACGATAGCTCCCTTCGGCATGGAATTCATCAACTCGAAATTGATAGAACCCTTCGTCTCGGCCGTAGCCGGAATATGCAAAGAGACGATTTGGCAAGCCTTAAACAAATCGGCTGTAGAAGCTACAGCCTTCACACCATCGGCCTCAATCACGGAAGCCGGACAGAACGCATCGTAAGCGTAAACCTCCATACCGAAGCCTTTAGCGATACGAGCCACGTTACGGCCCACGTTTCCATAAGCCAAGATACCCAATTTCTTTCCTTTCAACTCTGTTCCGGAAGTACCGTTATAGAAATTACGAACCCCGTACACCAACATACCGAATACCAATTCGGCGACAGCGTTAGAGTTTTGTCCCGGCGTATTCATCACGCATACCTTATGGGCAGTAGCCGCATCCAAGTCCACGTTATCATACCCCGCACCGGCACGAACCACGATCTTCAGGTTCTTAGCGGCATCCAATACCTCAGCGTCCACCTTATCGCTACGGATAATCACGGCATCGGCATCCTTAACCGCATCCAGCAATTGCGCCTTCTCTGTATATTTCTCCAAAAGAGCCAGTTCCATGCCAGCGCCTTCCACTACCTCCCGGATGCCTTTCACAGCGACAGCGGCGAAAGGTTTCTCTGTAGCAACTAATATCTTTGCCATGTCTGAATCCTCCTTAATTAATATTGTTTCTCGAACTCTTTCATGCAAGCTACCAAAGCCTCCACGCTGCTCTTCGGCATCGCGTTATAAAGAGAGGCACGGAAACCACCTACAGAACGGTGTCCCTTGATACCTACCATACCAGCAGCAGTAGCATATTTACTGAACTCGTCCTCCAACTCCTTATACTCATCATTCATCACGAAACAAACATTCATGATCGAACGATCTTCCTCCGCTACCGTACCACGGAACAACTTATTGCGATCGATCTCATCGTATAAGATCGCCGCGTTCTCAAGATCCTTCTTCTCCATAGCGGCGATACCACCTTGTTCCTTATACCATTTCAAGGTCTGTAAAGCCGCGTAAATAGGCAATACAGGAGGTGTATTGAACATGGAATCCTTTTTAATATGGGTAGCGTAGTTCAACATGGTCGGGATCGGACGGTCTACATGTCCTAAAGCGTCCACACGAACGATAGCCAAAGTCACGCCGGCAGGAGCCAAGTTCTTTTGAGCACCCGCATAGATAATATCATATTTGGAAATATCGATCGGACGAGAGAAAATATCGGAAGACATATCGCAAACCAAACGTTGCTTCACATCCGGATCCTTACGCATCTCTGTTCCGTAAATCGTATTATTAGAAGTAAAATGGAAATAATCCGAGTCATCAGCGATCGCATAACCCTTCGGGATGTAAGTATAGTTCTTGTCTTTGGAAGAAGCGACAACATCTACCTCCCCAAACAACTTAGCTTCCTTGATAGCGTTCGAAGCCCATGTGCCGGTATCCAAATAAGAGGCTTTCTTATTCAACAGATTGTAAGGAACCATACAGAACTGCATGCTGGCGCCACCGCCCATGAATACAACCTCATAGCCTGCCGGAACATCCAGTAATTCCTTGATCAACGCACGTGCCTCGTCGTTTACGGCTACAAACTCCTTACTTCTATGAGAGATCTCAAGAAGTGATAACCCCATACCCGCAAAATTTTCTACCGCAGCGGCTGTATTCTTAATTGTATACTCGCTCAAGATAGAAGGACCTGCATAAAAATTGTGCTTCTTCATACCAATGTCTTTTTAGAATGTTATTATAAATAAAGTAACTATTTTTTCAAAAACAGGCGGCTAATGTAACTATTTTTTCTCATTTGCCGACACTTTTCGAGCATTTTTTAATTTACAATCAGAATATGTCAATTAAAAACGATCTCCCCAAAGGCGCCTCATTTGCTCAATTAGTTTGTGCTCGGCCGGATTTTCCTGTCCTTTCCACAAACGTTCGCCCAAAATTTCCTTCGGAAGATACTCCTGCTTTACAAAATGATTTTCGTAGTCGTGCGCATATTTATATTCCTTGCCATACTCCAATTCAGCCATTAATTTGGTAGGCGCGTTGCGTAGATGAAGCGGTACGGGTAAATTCCCAGTCCGGTTAACAAGTGCCAAAGCGTCGTTGATCGCCATATAGGCCGAATTACTTTTCGGGCTGCAAGCCAGATAAACGGTCGTCTCGGCCAGGATGATCCGGCCCTCCGGCCAGCCGATCTTCTTCAAGGCATCGAAACATGCGTTCGCCAGCAAAAGCGCATTCGGATTCGCCAATCCGATATCCTCAGAAGCGGAGATCACCAACCGCCGTGCGATAAACTCAGGGTCTTCTCCCCCGGCCACCATACGGGCGAGCCAGTAAATGGCGCCATCGGGATCGCTACCCCGGATCGACTTGATAAAAGCGGAGATTATATCGTAATGCATCTCCCCTCCCTTATCATACGCCGCAGGGTTCTCCTGCAACCTCTCCACTACCTTCTCATCCAGAATCTCAATATCGTCACTCTCCTCGGCAGACACCACCAGTTCCAGAATATTCAGCAACTTCCGGGCGTCTCCTCCCGAGTAACGTAACATGGCATCCGTTTCCGTCAGCCTTATGTTTTTATCCTTCAGAACGACATCCTCGGCGATCGCCTTATGCAATAGCGTAAGCAAGTCATTCTTGTCCAGCGATTTCAACACGTACACCTGACAACGGGATAACAAAGGACGGATTACCTCGAACGAGGGATTCTCCGTGGTTGCCCCAATCAGCGTCACCACGCCCGTCTCCACGGCGTTCAGCAATGAGTCTTGCTGCGACTTACTGAACCGGTGTATCTCATCAATAAACAATATCGGTGATACCGTATTGAAGAAGCGGTTGCTCTTGGCCTTCTCTATCACCTCCCGCACGTCCTTCACTCCCGAACTGATCGCGCTTAACGTATAAAAAGGCGCATCCAACTTATTCGCTATGATCTGCGCTAAGGTAGTCTTCCCTACTCCCGGCGGCCCCCACAATATAAAAGAGGGAACCCGTCCCGCATCAATCATCTTCCTCAACACGGCTCCCTGGCCTACCAGGTGCTTCTGTCCGATATAATCATCCAACGTCTTCGGACGTAATCTCTCTGCTAATGGTTGACTCATCATGGAAGCAAAAGTCGGACATTTTATTTACTTTTCAAAGGATAAGTCAAGAAATTTATCGTATAAAAAGAATGTTAAACAACAGGAAATAGTGACATAATGAAAGAGTAATCATCACAAACACACTTTTACCCATATAATATACTAACATTATGACAATAAAAATTTAACATTCCCTTAGTTCCCTATCCTTTTTATCCCATACTTTTAGCGATATCTTCTTAACACATTATACCTTCTTTCTTGAAGCATTAAATATCTATCAACTGGTGCATGATCATGCAACGACTGTTAGATGATCATGCACCAATTGTTAGATGATCTATATTTCCATATAAAACCAATAAGCCTTCCAAGGAAATGGGATAAGGGAAGCTATCAAAACATGTAAGATATATAACAAAAAAAGATGCCCCTCCATAATCGGAGAGGCACCCTATACATTATATTATATATGTTAGATTAGCGAGTTCCGCCAGCCCACCATACAGGCTCTGAATATACGTATTGACCGTCGCCATAAGCGGCTTTTACTTCCGGATTTGATACCACGTCACTATTACCATAAGGCATACGAAGAGGGAATTTTTTCGTATTCGCCAATGTCACGAAATTCTCTCCTAATCCTTTCATTCTACGGATATCATTAAAAGTCTCGGTAGCCTCTCCCGATGCCCCCCACAAAGCCAGATATTTCTGGATCATGGTCTCTTTCAAAGGATTTACAGCAAACAGCGGTTTAACTTGGTTCTCGAAATATGTATTGGCCGTCTCCTCTGTCATTTTTTCTGAATTCACGACCATTTTG
The DNA here is from genome assembly GCF_003635405.1 of Parabacteroides sp. AF39-10AC. Taxonomy (NCBI): domain Bacteria; kingdom Pseudomonadati; phylum Bacteroidota; class Bacteroidia; order Bacteroidales; family Tannerellaceae; genus Parabacteroides; species Parabacteroides sp. AF39-10AC. Next base: position 52,642 of record NZ_QTLP01000031.1, read on the forward strand.
CTACCCATATAAGTGATAGCAGAAGAGACACTTCTTTCAGCATTTGCGATTCCGGCAGCTACCGCCTCTTTCAACGCTTTCTCGGCGTCAGACGTACGGTTTAAGCGACATAACGCCTCAGCTTGCAAGAATTTCAACTCATGATAACTCATCAACATCGTAGGAGCCGTGTTTGAATATACAAAGGCGGAAACACCATATTTCTGCATATTCTGCTCAGGAGTACCATTCGGGGCCGGAACTAAGTTCTTATCAGCAGAGCCTGTAACCTGTACGCGTTTCTTGTCAGCCGTAGTAGGAGAAAGCATCACTCTTTCCAATCGAGGATCTTTACGCTCAATCAACTTGTCCGTCAAGCTCTGGCTATTGGCAAAACCAGCGCGAGAATCGAAGTAACCAAAGAATGGGTTGATATTATTCGCATCATAGACAGCGTATGCAGCCTCGTCATCCGCAGAAGTAAAAGATTTTGATACATAGTCCAAAACCTTATTCAAGTCAGCTTGCTTATCCGTGGAACGATTGATCAGACGCATCGTATAACGAGCCTTCAAACCATAAGCGAATTTAATCCATTTCTCGGCATCTCCATTATACAAATAATCATACGTACCAACCGGTGAACGATCAGACTGATTCAAATCCTCGATCGCCTTGTCCAAGGAGGCCATTATAGAGACATAAATCTCCTCTTGCTTATCTATTTTAGGATTCATATTCACCGGTGAGCCATTCTCATCCAATAAAGAAGCTTCACTATAAGGTGTATCTCCAAATATATCCGCCAATAGAGCGCCATTGTAAGCTTCCATGACCTCAGCGATACCTCTCGTCACTAAATTTCCCTCATCACGCTTACCTTCTTGACATTGACCGATAATAACACGAGCGTTCTTCAAGCTTGTATAAACATTTCCCCACGTATTCTCAAACGTAGAAGAGGCAGAAGGCTCATTCAAACGAATTTCCGCGTTATATAACTGGTTTTCGATACCCACTTCATATTCCACGTAGGAAGATGAATAGGTATTGAAGTCTCCGCTAACGTTGGAAAATGCAGTAGAAGTAATCAAGTCGGCCAAGATAAATTTGCCATCCACGCTATTTGTATGGCTCGTATCTTGGTTAATCCGATCCATTACATCCTCGGAACATCCAGCCAATGCCAAGGATACGGCCGACATAACAGCCAACCCTTTAAATGATTTTATTATTGTATTCATATATATCTGTCTTCTTTATAAATTAGAAATTTACGTTGACACCAAAACCGTAGCTAGATGTACCCGGTAAGGAGAAACGCTCGAAAGCGCCAGCCATATTGTTATTTCCTTGAGTAGCCTCCGGATCGAAGCCTTTTATCTCAGACCATACAATGATATTACGGGCGAAAACATTCACGTTTACATTCAAGTTATCTTTCTTATATACAGGATATGACAATGAAAGTTCACGCAATTTCAAGAACGAGTTGTCATAGACATAGGCTTCGTCAATGCCCCTCACGCTTTTGAAATACTCCTCTGCATCTGATCCTTTCACTCCACCCGTATAGGGAACATAGATAGGTTTACCATCCGCATCTACGCCCTTCTGTTCAACAGCAGCATAGTCAAAATGATATTTATCACTCTTACGAACCTCTCCAGATAACTTACTTGTACCGTAGAAGTTCGTCTCACCAGCCGTACCACTATACATTTGTCCACCTTGCTTCCAGTCAAATACAGCAGCCAAACGGAATTTATACAACTCGATATTCGTATTGAAACCCAAACGGAAATCAGGAGAAACCTTACCGATTACTTGGGTCTCACCAGCCTCTGGTATACCTTTTTCGTTTACTACAATTCGTCCTTCGCCATCACGTTTGTAACCAACACCATAGATTACCGGGAATTTATCGCCGATACCTGCACGTACTTGAGGAGTCACGAAACCACCCAACATAATGCTCTCTACGCCCGGAGCCAACTCGTCTACATAATTGTCGATCTTTGAGAAGTTAAAAGCGAAGTCCAGCTTGAAATTCTTCGTATCAACCGGAGAGATACCTAATGTAATCTCATGTACGTTTGAGTGCATCTTTCCACCATTCATCATCATACTGGAAGCACCTGTGGAACCAGCCAAAGGCACCTCGAAGATTTGGTCTTTCACGTTCTGACGAGAATACGTATAATTCAATGAAACTAAACCGTTCAAGAAAGTCAAGTCAGCACCAAGCTCATAAGACTTCGTGTTCTGAGGCTTCAAGTTCGGATCATAAACCACGAAATAAGGAATATACGCCATATTTCCATTAATCGGATACATAATAGGTGTTCCCTGGAAGAAACCACCACCATAACTTGGCGTATAATAATAAGACGGCACATATTCTCCTGCCATACCTACCTCTGCGTAAGAGCCACGGATCTTACCAAATGTCAAGATATCATTCTTCAAGGCTTCCACTTCCGTGAATACCCATCCAAGGGATACGGAAGGATAAAAGAACGAACGGTTATCTCTCGGCATAGAAGACACGATATCGTTACGTCCCGTAACATTCAAATAAAGCATATTCTTCCAAGCCAAAGATAAGCTAGCGAAGTTACCTACCGTACGTTTTCTCTTATACTCATGAGAGCTGTTAAATACAGAAGCGTTGTTCAAATGGTTCCAGCCCGGGAAGTTGAAGCTATATCCCACGGCTTGAGTATTACTGATTCGCTTATCTACAAGCTCATTACCCAACAAAGCATCGAATACGAAGTCCTCATTGATATTCCAGTTATACGTAAACGTCAACAATGAGTTCATCTCATTTACCGTAAAACCGTATTCGCTAGCATAACCATTCGCATAACCAGTTGTACCGTAGCCGTAAATATCAGAGTAATTGGTCGTATAAGCGTCATCACCAATTTGGTATTTCACATCCAATTTATGATTGTCCGTACCAAATTTAGTAGAATACTTCAAGAACGCATTCCCGAAGAAACGTTGAGATCTCTCCGTAAAGCTATTATTGTCGCACGCCCAGTTTCCATCATCGATCCAGTTCTCACGGAACGTATTCTGAGTATAAGGATCACCTTCGATATGGGAAGGTATGCCCGCCATAGTATAACTGATAGGAGCCGTATAAACCGTAGCGGTAACACCGTCATTAGCGGTTCCTTGCTTCTTGATCTTTGATGTCACGAAGTTTCCGTTAAAACCAGTCGTCCAGTTATCATGCAATTGTGCCTCACCCGACAGCTTCACGTTATAACGATCCATTCCCGTAGAACGAACGATACCATCAGAAGTCGTATTACCCAAAGAGAATGAATAGTTTCCTTTATCGAAAGACTGAGCTACATTCACGGAGTTACTCCAAGTAACGCCAGTCTGGAAGAAATCTTTCGCATTATTATAAGCTTGGGGAGTAGCCCATGGATCCAATCCTGCCGCAGCACGCTGAGGCACATAGTATTGTCCATTATGCAATCCACCTTTCGTATATTCATTTTGTACATTACCGCCATATACAGGATCATTCGCCAAGTCAGAGATAGACGGTCCCCAGCTAAATCCCGAATATGGGTTATAAGCACCTTCATTACCTTGTCCATATTCAGTTTGTAACTCAGGTAATGTAGAAACCTTATCAAACGCAAGATTCGTGTTGAATGAGATCTGAGGTTTTCCTTTACGAGCACCTTTTCCGCTCTTTGTAGTAATAACGATCACACCATTAGAAGCACGCATACCATACAACGCAGAAGCAGCTTGTCCTTTCAAGATGTTGATACTCTCGATATCGTTCGGATCTAAGTCTACGGCACGGTTCGCATAGTCAGCTCCACTAACACTACCATTATTCATCGTATCCGTATTAACATCCGCCGTAGAAGCGATCGGCATACCATCGATCACATACAAAGGAGAGTTATCCCCTGTAAATGAACGGGCTCCACGGATCATGATCTTGGAAGATGCGCCTGGCATACCCGATGAGGAAGCGATATCGATACCGGATACTTTACCTTGCAAAGCCCCAGACAAACTAGTGTTAGGGCTCACCCGATAAACCTGGGGGATTAAGCATACAGCTTTGTAAGTCTGA
>NZ_QTLP01000032.1:0-54312 GCF_003635405.1 Parabacteroides sp. AF39-10AC
ACAGGCCCATAACAAAATCTTCTTCTTTTTTCATATCTTCTCCTTAATAAAAAGGCCAAAAATACTACCTTTGTACACTGTGTAAATAAAATCTATACAGATGAAGCAACACCTACGACCGATTATGTTTGTCGGAACCTGCTCTGATGCGGGTAAAAGCGTTATTAACGCGGCGTTTTGCCGTATTTTCAAGCAAGATGGTTATCAACCGGCACCGTTCAAGGCACAAAATATGTCCCTCAATTCCTACTCTACCCCGGAAGGCGGCGAGATGGGCCGGGCGCAAGTCGTACAAGCGGAGGCCTGCGGTATTTCCCCGCATACGGATATGAACCCGATATTACTAAAGCCGACAAATGATAAAAGCTCGCAAGTCGTATTAAACGGAAAGCCAGTCGGCAATATGTCCGCCAAGGATTATTTCGGGATACAAAACCAGAAGGAGGAGCTATTTAAGGAAGCCATCGAAGCCTTCAAGCGTCTGGAAGCTCGCTATAACCCGATCGTATTGGAAGGAGCCGGAAGCATCTCCGAACTAAACCTGCGAGACCGGGATATCACCAATATGCGGATGGCGATCGCTGCCGGAGCCTCTACCTATTTAGTTGCGGATATAGACCGTGGGGGCGTATTCGGCTCTGTATATGGAACGATCGCTTTATTACGACCGGAGGAACGAGTGTTAATGAAAGGGGTTATCATCAATAAGTTCCGTGGAGACGCCTCTTTATTCGAAGAAGGACGGAACCTATTAAAGGAATTGACTGGGATTCCCGTGGTCGGCGTAATTCCATGGTTTCGGGATATCAAGATAGAGGAAGAGGATTCCGTAGCGTTGGATATGAAAAATAACACTTATAAAGACGGGAAAATCAATGTAGCTATCATCCTGCTGAAACGAATGTCTAATTTCACGGATTTTGATGTATTGGAGATGGACCCCCGTTTCAATCCGTATTATACCAACAATATCGATGAGATAGAGAAAGCCGACATCATCCTGCTCCCCGGCTCAAAGAATACGTTATCGGACTTACAAAGCCTGCGGGCCAATGGGATAGCGATGGCGATTATCCGGGCGCATAAAGCGGGTAAAAAGGTGATCGGTATTTGCGGTGGCTATCAAATGATGGGAGTCCGCTTGGAAGATCCGGAAAGTATCGAGGGAAATATCCCGGCGATTCCCGGTCTCGGTCTTCTGCCTCAATGCACGGTCATCGAGCAGGAGAAGATCACGAGACAAAGCGACTTTGCTTTCCTCCCCTCCTCGGAGAATAAGGATTGTAAAGGATACGAAATACATATGGGACGAACCACCCTATTGGGTGACGCCCCCGAACAGCCCGTAGCCCGACTGGAAGACGGACGAACGGACGGATATTACCTCAACAACCGATGCTGGGGAAGTTATATGCATGGTATCCTTGATAATCCGGCCGTATTGGACAACTTAGCTGAAGGCTTTGACACGGAAACGACTACAGGTCCTTTCGAGTATGCCGCTTTTAAGGAAGAGCAGTATGACAAACTCGCCGCCCTCGTAAGGGAGCACGTGGATATGGAATATATTTATAACAGTATTAAAAACTAATATCATGAACAGACGTACTTTTATGCAAAAAACCGGACTTATCATGTCCGGACTTACTTTATCGCCGCTTATCGGTAAATCGTATTCCTCCATATACGGACAAACCGCCCCTAGCAACAAAGTAAAGGTAGCCCTCATAGGATGCCGTAGCATGGGATACGGGGATTTGAATACTTTTCTTGATTATCCGGAGACGGAATGCGTGGCTCTTTGCGATGTCGATGACGAATGGTTAAACAAACGGGCTGCCGACGTTGAGAAGAAAACAGGGAAAAAAGTACCTCACTTATATAAGGACTGGCGACGAGTAATCGATAATAAAGACGTAGATGTAGTCATTATCGGTACGCCGGACCATTGGCATTGCCTTCCGACGGTCTGGGCTTGCCAAGCGGGAAAAGACGTATATGTAGAGAAGCCGCTCTCCAATACGATCGAGGAATGTAACCTGATGGAAAAAGCCGCCCGTAAATATAACCGGATCGTACAGGTAGGCCAATGGCAACGTAGCGACCCGCATTGGGACGAGGCGGCTAATTTCTTGAAAGCCGGAAATATCGGACGGATCCGTACGGTCAAGGTCTGGGCTTACCAAGACGGCAAGCCGACACTTCCGGTTAAACCGGATTGCGACGCTCCCGCCGGTGTGGATTACGATATGTGGCTAGGCCCGGCTCCTAAACGTCCGTTCAATCCTTATCGCTTTCATTATAATTTCCGTTTCTTCTGGGACTATGCCGGAGGCTTGATGTCGGACTGGGGCGTACATTTGCTGGATTATGCCCTAGAAGGTATGAACGCAGGTCTTCCCACCCGTGTATTCTCAGGCGGCGGCAAGTTTGCCTATCCGGACGACGCTATGGAGACGCCCGATACTTTAATGGCAACTTACGCCTATAAAGATTTTAATATCATCTGGGATCACGCCTGCGGAATCAATCACGGACTCTATAACCGTAAGGAAGGATTAGCGTTCTATGGAGAGAATGGCACGATGGTACTCGACAGGGCCGGTTGGGAAGTTATACCGGTCGTATCCAATAACGTAGCCCGCATGGAAGCCGTTCCTTTCAAGAAAGGAGAAGGCAAAGGACTTTATAATCATGTGGGAAACATGTTGAGCTGCATTAAAAGCCGTGAGCTTCCGAACGCCGATGTCGCTATCGGTGCCCGTGTAGCGAAGATGGCTCATCTGGCGAATATCTCCTGCCGGGTTCAACGGGAAGTTCATTGGGATGATAAAAACAATTTGTTTGTCGGCGATAACGAAGCTACCGCCTTGTCGAAAGCCTATTACCGGGCACCTTGGGAATTACCTAAATTGTAACAATCGCAGCATAACGTTAAAATTTTGACAAACAATAAACAATGCCCTAGTAAGCTTGTTAGAACTATAAAAAACGAACAATACGTTTAATTCTAAATTAATACAGCTATGGCAAAAGAAAGCGTCAAAATTTTAAGAGGGAAATTGGATGTCGACAATTTATTATCTCAACTAAACGCCGCGTTAGCGGAAGAATGGCTAGCATACTATCAATATTGGGTAGGAGCCTTGGTCGTTGAAGGAGCCATGCGTTCCGACGTACAAGGTGAATTCGAGGAACATGCCGAGGAAGAAAGGCATCACGCCCAATTATTGGCAGACCGGATCATCGAATTGGAAGGAGTTCCGGTACTTGATCCGAAACAATGGTTTGAATTAGCCCGATGCAAATATGATTCACCGACAGACTTTGACGTAGTAAGCCTTCTGAACCAGAATGTAGCTTCCGAGCGTTGCGCCATCTTACGTTATCAAGAAATCGCTAAATTCACGGACGGCATCGACTTCACGACTTGTGATATCGCTAAGCATATCTTAGCTGAGGAAGAAGAACACGAGCAAGATCTGCAAGACTATTTGACAGATATCGCACGCATGAAAAAATCTTTCCAGAAATAATTTAGGAAAGGGAAAACTCTTTACAACAAAAATCCCTTGAGAGAATGTCTTAGAGACATTCTCTCAAGGGATTTTAATTTCAAGCACATTAATGCTTTGTCCCATGCAACAAAGCGTCATATAATAAGGCATCCGCCACTTCCAAAGCGATTTCCTCATCTTTCAGATTCCTCAAGATCGTCAAGCCGAACTCAAACATAAAACCCGGCCCCTTGCTTGTGATGATATTTCCATCCTGCTCTACTCCATTATCCGTAGGGGTAGCGCCTACCATTGTTGGCTCGAAGAAAGGAAAACAGGTAGCCCTTTTCCCTTTTAGCAATCCAAGACCACCTAAAACCATCGGTCCGGCACAGATAGCACCGATTAATACGCCTTCCTCCGTTTTCTCCTTGACTAATTCTTTCAAATGGGCATGCGCATTTAAATGGTTGCTTCCGGGTATTCCACCCGGCAAAATCAAGGCATCGACACAACCGAAATCCGCCTCCTCGAACAGGTAATCAGCCATTACCGGAATATCATGAGCTCCTATCACCAATCGGTCACCCGTAATAGATACCATCATAACCCGTACACCACCACGCCTCAAGACATCAATCGTACCCAAGGCCTCTATTTCCTCAAAGCCTGTCGCTAAAAAGACAACCGCATTTTTCATTTCTTTTTTATTTAATATAGTTGACATTCACTTAAAACAGAAGGATCATCCTTCTCCACAACAGCCTTATCCGTAACAACCAATGGTAAGGTGAACCAGAAAGTGGAACCTTTGCCAAGCTCAGATCGCACACCGATCTCGCCACCCAACTGCTCTACAATCATCTTGCAGATCGGTAGTCCCAAACCAGCCCCTTGATAAAAATCATCCAATTTCACGAAACGCTCGAAAACAGACTCCAGCTTTTCCTCTGATATCCCGATTCCGGTATCCATGACAGAGACACGTACGAACATATCTTCCACCTCATAAAAAAGCGAGATAAAACCTTTGGAAGTAAACTTAATGGCATTAGACAAGAGATTTAACAAGACCTGTTCTACCCGGTGCGGATCGATCCACAGACGAACAGAAGGCATGGCGACCGAGTTATATAATAATGCCACATCGGAAGTCATCTTCAAGGATTGTACCACATAGGCCTCTTGGCAAATATCCCTCAACTCAACTTCCGACACGTTATAGTTTAACCGACCGGACTCGATCTTCGACAAATCCAGGATATCGTTAATCAGTTTCAACAATAAATCGCAATTCTTATTTATAATCGAGAAGTATTCCCTTTGCTCACTGGCATTAGTCGTTTCCGTCACGAGATGGGCAAAGCCAACGATAGCATTCAGCGGGGTCCGGATCTCATGGCTCATATTAGCGATAAAAGCGTTTTTCATCTTATCCGCCTCTTGTACTTTCATCAGCGCCAACTGGTCTTGACGTTGCTCCGTGATATCATTCAGCATGACCAATAACAGAGGCGAGGCTCCCGGGTCCGGATTCGTGATCAGTAAACGTACGATATTTACGATTCTCACCTCTCCATTCGGTTTCTCATACTCGACCATTTCCTTTACCATACGTCCCGTCTTGATCGTATGGTAATCTTCCGTTCGGATCTCATGCGCCCGCCGGGAATCAGGGAAAAGCTCGAAATCCGTCTTCCCTAAGATATCTTCCGCCTTGACCCCCGTAAATTCCTCCGCCGCCTTATTAAAATAGATATACCGGAAACCGTTGAAAATATCTTTCACCGTGATCTCCACAAATACGTTCGACAAGATCGTATCCATCAAGATATTTAAGAAGTTGATCGTATGCTGGCTTTGGCGCATCTCAAGTTCGTTATCGCTCGCGGATGGTGTCAAAGTGGCTTTTTCCAGATCGGCTTCCAGTCTCTCAATCCTTTGAATCAACTCTTCTTTGGAAAGGTGGTCATATTTTCCCATGGCCCATACATAAAGTTAAATTGCGTAATGGACAAAAATAGCTATTATTTTTTTATTTACAACGGCTTACCGCCTAATAATTCTTATTTTCAAAAGGTCATTACTAATATTTTGACACAAAAGCATGGCATTATCCAAAATAAAAGATACATTTGCAATCTAATTTCATGAATTAAACACACTCTAATTGAAAAAACGATGATGTATTGGCAGAAAGAAATAGAAACCATGGATCGTAAAGATCTGGTAAAATTCCAACTGGAACGACTGAAACAAACCATAGAACTAGCGGGCAACTCCCCTTTTTACCATAAGATATTCAAAGAGAAAGGAATTACCCCGGACAGTTTTCAGTCCTTGGAAGATTTACAAAAACTTCCGTTTACAACGAAAGATGATCTTAGAAATAACTATCCGTTCGGATTGGCAGCCATCCCGTTACAGAAATGCGTACGTATCCACTCTTCCAGTGGAACAACAGGTAATCCCACCGTTGTCTTACATTCCGCCAAGGATTTGGACCAATGGGCTAACCAAGTAGCCCGCTGCATGTATATGGTAGGGCTAAGGGATACGGACGTATTTCAGAATACATCCGGCTACGGCATGTTTACCGGTGGCCTCGGTTTCCAGTATGGAGCAGAAAAACTAGGTGCGTTGACAGTGCCTGCGGCGGCCGGTAATACCAAACGACAGATTAAGTTCATCACCGATTTCGGCACCACCTGTTTACATATCATACCGAGCTATGCCACTCGTTTGGCCGAGGTTATGTATGAGGAGGGAATAGACCCCAGAAAGGATACCAAACTACACACCGTATGTATCGGTGCCGAGCCTCACTCGGAAGAACAACGTAAACGCATCGAACAGCTTCTGGGTGTCAAGGCTTACAACTGTTTCGGTATGTCGGAGATGAACGGGCCGGGTGTAGCCTTCGAATGTACGGAGCAGAACGGCTTGCATATCTGGGAAGACAACGTGATCGTAGAGATCGTAGACCCGGTTACCCTGCAACCGGTGCCCGAGGGAGAAGTCGGAGAATTGGTATTAACGACCATCAACCGGGAGGCGATGCCTTTACTCCGTTATCGTACCCGTGACCTTACTTGCATCTTACCGGGCGATTGCCCTTGCGGACGTACCCATAAACGCCTTGCCCGTTTCAAAGGACGTAGCGACGATATGATAATTTTGAAGGGTGTGAACCTGTTCCCCATCCAAATCGAAAAGATATTGATGCAATTCAAGGAATTGGGCAGCAATTACTTGATCACCCTCGAAACGATCGGTAACAGCGACGAGATGTTGATCGAGGTAGAGTTGAGCGACCTATTCACCGATGATTATTCAGCCTTACAGCGTTTGACGAAAGGTATCACCCGTCAGTTGAAGGACGAATTATTACTTACACCACGTATCAAGCTGGTAGCCAAGGGATCTTTGCCAACCACAGATGGCAAGGCGGTACGAGTGAAAGATCATCGCAAGCTTTGTTAAATAAACAATTAAAATAACACCTTATGACAGTCAATCAAATTTCTATTTTCCTTGAAAACAAGTACGGGAAATTAAGCGAGATATTAGCGTTATTGGCGGAAGAGCGCATACGCATCATCGCGGCCACCGTAGCCGACACCTCCGAGTATGGAATCCTTCGTATCATCGTAAGCGATCCCCAGAAGGCATACAAGATATTAAAAGAAAACAACGTCAGCGCAAACCTGACCGACGTATTAGCGATCGTAACCAGCTCATGCGCCGGAAGTTTTGCCAATACATTATCTTATTTCACGAAAGCGGGCATCAGCATAGAATATATGTATTGTTTCTCCATCCGGGAAAAAGCGATCTTGATCTTGCGTACGAACAACCGGGAAAGCGCCCGTGAGGTAATCCGCCGTCAGAATCTCGAGTATATCTGTGAAAGTGATCTAATAAAACTTTAATAGGCACGGATATATGTTCGGAATCAGCGACCCCGGTATTTGGCTGGCTTACCTTCTAGCGTTCGCCTGCCTCCTATTTTCTATTTGGTTCGGGATAACCACTTGGAATAAAGAAGACGACGAAAAAACAAACCCTACTAAAGGATCACGAAAATGAGTACGCTAACATTAGGCATTATTGTCATCATTTACATGTTTGTAATCGCTTGGTTAGGGTATCTCGGATACAGGCAGACGAAAAACGCCAGTGATTATTTATTAGGCGGACGAAAAGTAAACCCCATTATCATGGCTCTGTCTTACGGGGCGACCTTTATCTCGGCATCGGCGATCGTTGGTTTCGGTGGCGTAGCCGCTACGTTCGGCATGGGTATTCAATGGCTTTGCTTATTGAACATGTTCATGGGCGTAGTGGTAGCCTTTATCTTTTTCGGACGAAGGACCCGGAAGTTAGGCGAGGCACATAACGCACGGACTTTCCCGCAATTATTGGGATTACACTATAAGTCCCGGTCTATACAGATCTTCATCGCCTCGATCATTTTCATCGGCATGCCCCTCTACGCCGCCGTGGTGATGAAGGGAGGAGCCGTCTTCATTGAGCAGATGTTTCATATCGACCTTCATCTGGCCTTGTTGATCTTCACCTTGATCGTAGCGGCCTACGTGATTACGGGCGGAATCAAGGGAGTACTTTATACGGATGCGTTGCAAGCGGTTATCATGTTCGCTTGTATGCTATTCCTGCTATTTTGGTTTTACCATATCATGGACATGGGCTTTATCGAGGCAAACCAGAAGTTGACGGATATCGCCCCCATGGTGCCCGAACGCTTCAAGGCCTTGGGACATCAAGGATGGACAGCTATGCCCATCTCAGGCTCTCCACAATGGTATACATTGGTTACCTCATTGATCCTTGGCGTAGGAATCGGTTGCTTAGCGCAGCCACAACTAGTCGTACGCTTCATGATGGTGGAAAGTACCAAGCAACTCAACAGGGGCGTATTGATCGGCTGCGTATTCTTGATTGTCACGGTAGGGGCGATTTATCACGTGGGAGCCTTGTCTAATTTGTTTTTCCTCAAGACGGAAGGTGTAGTCGCCTCCGAGGCGGTAAAAGATATGGACAAGATCATCCCCCTATTTATCAATAAAGCGATGCCGGAGTGGTTCGGGGCGGTTTTCATGCTTTGTATTCTCTCTGCCAGTATGTCTACCCTTAGCGCACAATTTCATACCATGGGAGCGGCTTTCGGGGCAGACGCATTCCCCAAACTAGGACGTAGCAAAAATCCGAACTCTACATTAGGTGTACGTATCGGCGTGCTATGCTCTATCTTGGTCAGCTACGTTATCTGCTATACGCTAAGCGCGAGTATTATCGCACGAGGCACCGCCTTGTTCATGGGTATTTGCGCGGCTACATTCCTACCTACCTATTTCTGCTCGCTATATTGGAAAGGGGCTACCCGGCAAGGGGCCTTGGCCAGCTTATGGGTAGGAGGCTTGGCCAGTTTATTCGCCATGTTGTTCCTTCATAAGGCGGAAGCGGCTCCGGTAGGACTTTGCAAGGCTTTATTCGGACAAGACGTCTTGATCGATGTATATCCGTGGCATGCGATAGATCCGATCTTATTTGCTTTGCCATTATCGGCGATAACGATTGTTTTGGTTAGCCTAGCGACTCAAAAGAAGGCTTTTTAGCTTTTCTTATGAACCTCAAAACACTAATTAGCATTTATTCTATTGACAGATATATAGAAAACAGTACATTTGCACTGTGATTTTTTCATAATAGTATTAGATTTAAGGTTAACAAAGTTGGTTAGGGGTTGCCGGGAGGCAATCCTTAATTGTTTTATAGAGGTCTAGATATGATTAAATACATTTTTCTACTATTCATACTTTGTTGCTCCGGTTGCCGGCACGCACAAACGGAAGATACCGTAATCAAGGTTTCGGTACTTCGTGGTCCATCCGTTATCGCATTCGCCGATTGGCTTGAGAATCCTCCAATTATAGATAACAAGAAAGTACAAGTTAAAGTGGTAGACTCGCCCGATCTGGCGCAAGCCTTACTGATCAAGCAGGAGACCGACATAGCCGTACTCCCCATGATCAATGCGGCGAACTTGTACAATAAAGGGATCAAGATCAAACTAGCGGGGTGCCCGATCTGGGGAACCCTTTACCTCGTTGAGAAAACTCCCTTGAAAGAACCGGCATTGTATGTATTCGGCAACGGTACGACTCCCGATATCCTTACCCGGTACTATCTCGGCCGCCAACGATTAGATTATCCTTTGAATTACGCCTTCAATACCGCCGGGGAAATCACCCAAGGCATCTTAGCCGGAAAAGTAAATCGTGCCGTGCTCGGGGAACCGTTTCTAAGCATCGCTTTACGGAAAGACAGCAGCTTACGAATAACTGCGGACTTGAATCATTTTACAGACAACGATACCCTCGGATTCGCCCAAACAGCGGTCGTATACACCCCGACGATGGAGAAATATCGTACCGCTTTTGAGGATGCCTTACGAGCCTCCTGCCAAAAAGCCGTACGATATCCGAAAGAGACCATCCATTCTTTGGAAGAACATGGAATCTTCGCCCAAGGGGCCTTAACTCCTAAGAGTATCGAGCGGTGTAAAATCTATTATTTATCAGCTATCGAGGCGAAAGACGCCGTCATGGGTTTCCTACGTCTCATCGAACAGTATGAACCCAAGGCCGTCGGCGAGAGGCTTCCCGATGCCGGATTTATACCCCAAGAACAATGAGATTGCGAAAAACAATCACTACAATAGTCGCTACCGCTATCCTCTTGGCGGGATGGCAACTATTCGCCGTTATAGCCAACCAACCGGAGCTGATACCTTCACTTCCTCGACTCGTACGGACACTTTGCGAATGGCTCGTCTCCGGTAGTTTCTATCAGTCGGTCGGAGCTACTATACTCCGGGGAGTCTTAGGCATGTCGATCTCATTCGTTTGTGCGATAGGGATGGCCGGGTTATTCGCCCGTTTTGAGTGGGTGTATGAATTATTCAGACCTCTGCTTGCCATCATGCGCTCGATCCCGGTCATATCCTTCATACTTTTGGCGCTTATATTCCTAAATCCGGAAAGCATCCCTTTGATGATCGCCTTTCTCACCATGTTCCCGCTACTAACAGAGAATCTGACACGGGGAATCCTCGACCTACGTCCGGGTCTATCCATTATGGCACGTCAGTTCCATATCAAACGTTCCAATGTCTTATTCCAGATCATCTACCCGCAGCTAAAGCCATTCTTATATAGCGGGCTTGCCTCCGCCACCGGATTCGGCTGGCGTGCGATCATTATGGGAGAAGTCTTGTCGCAATGCGCATTCGGAATCGGAAGCGAGATGAAAAGGGCGCAAAACTTTATCGCTGTCCCTGAGCTGCTCGCTTGGACGATCGTGGCGGTATTCATCAGTTTCTTTTTTGATAAAGGAATTAGCAAAGTCGCTGATATCACCCCTAAAATATCTTTCGCGAATGAGGATCAGACCATCCCCACCCCTACATTATCAGTTTTAGACACGAAAGATATAAGTTACCAATATGGCATACAGCACTTTTCCCATTCCTTTCAAAAAGGGATTATTTATGGAATTAGCGCACCTTCAGGCAAAGGAAAAACAACGTTATTAAACCTAATCGGAGGTATCTTATTGCCTACGGAAGGAGAGATACATCCCACAAGACACTTTGGAATCGCCACCATATTCCAACAACCGCAACTCCTGCCCCATCTAACCGCAGAAGAAAATATCATCCTCCCCCTCTCCTCTTTTCTCACGGAGGAAAAAGCCCGGCGAATTGCCCAAAAACACTTACAGGAAATGGAAATGGAGCCCTTCGGGAACCGATATCCTAAAGAGCTTAGTTACGGACAGCAACAACGTATCGCTATAGCTAGGGCATTGGCATACCCTTCTCCTCTCCTTTTGATGGACGAGCCGTTCAAAGGCTTGGATGAAGCCTTAAGCCATCGTATTATAGAACGAATACGAGAAAAGCAAATGAAAGAAGAACGGATCATTCTTTTCACGTCACATAATCCGGATGAGATTCGGTTGTTGGCGGATGAGGTGATTTACCTATAAATTCCAACCAAACTTGAATGTCTTATTTCACTTTCATCGGTTGGCAAGGTATCGTAAACCAGAATGTAGAGCCCTTTCCCTCCTCCGACTCAACCCCGATTTTACCTTTCAACTTCTCAATAATCGTCTTGCAGATAGAAAGCCCTAATCCTGTTCCTTGCTTAAAGCTGTTCAATTTCACGAAACGATTGAATATGCTCGCTTGAGACTCCTTACTGATTCCCATACCCGTATCCGTTACGTAGACATAGATACCATCATCGGTCAAACGATAACCAAACCGTATAGAACCCGAGCTGGTGAACTTCACGGCGTTGGAAAGGAAATTGGTCAAAACCTGAGTCAAACGGGTCTTCTCCGACACAATACAATAGTCATTACCGTCCGACTCAAAGATAACCTTTACACCCGGGGCCACTCTCAAGGCGAAAGCTTGCTGCTGGGGAGCGAATATCTCACTCAAACGCAGGGTCGTATAAATAAACTCCATCTTTCCGGACTTGATCTTCGAGATATCCAAGATATCACCGATCAACTGCAACAAAAACTCATTGCTACTCTCTATGATCCTCAGATATTCCTTTTTTTCCTCCTCATCGTCACTCTCCGCCAATAAGGTAGAAAAGCCGACGATGGCATTTAAAGGGGTACGTATCTCATGGCTCATGTTAGCGATAAAAGCGGACTTCATCCGGTCGCTCTCTTCCGCCAAACGCTTGGCCTGCACATCCGCCTCGTGCCGTTTATCGACGGTCATATCCCGAAGGATTCCGATCGAGCGGATCGGTTTGCCGTCCGGATCGGCCTCATAGACCTCACCGATCTTCTCCAGCCATACATACTCATCCGAGAAATAACGACAAGGGAAACTGAATCGCATGGAATCGATCTCGCCCCGCATGAAAGCGGTTGTAATATTCTCATAGACCTTCCGGTAATCCGGATGGATCTTCTCCGTAAAACTAGCGTGGGTGATCTGCACATGCTTGATCTGGCCGTTTTCTTCCAAGGAAAGCTCCGCCGTACCGTTTACCAGATCCCAAAGCCACGGGTAGATCTTACCCGCTTGACATGCGAGCGCCAAGCGCTTATTATAGCTATGCAACTCCTCCTCGACCTGCCTTTGCTTTGTAATATCCCATGAAATCCCTACTAAATAAGGAGGCTTATCCTCACGGGGCGCTAGCAGTTTCATCGTATCCATAGTACGCAAGATACCTTTCGGATCGATCATTTGCTCCACGAAACGCTACATCTTACCCGTTTTCACCACCTCCTCGTCCATATCCCTGAAAGATTGGGCGACGACCGGATCTAGAAATAGGTCAAAATCTGTTTTCCCGACCACATCATTATGATATCGTCCGTAAAGTTGGTTCATCAAAGGGCTGGAGTACACGTACCTGAAATTATCACCCGTATCCTTCACGAAAAAGTAGATGGGCAACGAGTCCACGATATTAGATAACAATCCTGCTAAATCCCTATAATCCTGTTCCAAAGTTTTGTTCTCCGTAGTATTAACTTCCATGTTGATTTTTTTAATCAAAGGCTTGAATATTCCGGCCGTAAAATTCTTGAAAATTAATGAAAGATACAAATAATAAGCCCAAGAAGTGAGCATCCCGACCGAAAATATAAGCAAAACCGTATATTTGTACTCCAATTCTAAGAAAACTAGATATGACAAACGTATTTCACACGCTTATAGCCCGTTTTCTACAAATTCCGGAAGGACAAGTGGAACGGACAATCGGGCTCTTGAACGAAGGCGCTACCATACCTTTTATAAGTCGTTACCGGAAAGAGGTGACCGGAGGATTAGACGAGGTGCAAATCGGTGCCATCAAAGATCAACTGGATAAACTGACGGAACTGCGCAAACGAAAGGAAACGATCCTCGCCACGATAGAAGAGCAAGAGAAACTTACTCCCGAGCTCCGGAAACGCATCGAGGAGTCTTGGGATAGCACCGAGGTCGAGGATTTATATCTCCCTTACAAACCGAAACGGGTCACCAAGGCGGAGATCGCACGCCGGAAAGGACTGGAACCCTTGGCTAAGATCGTTATGATGCAAAACGAGAATAACCTATCCGCACGCATCAAGAGTTTTATCAAGGGGGAAGTGAAAAATGCCGAAGAAGCCTTGCAAGGGGCACGGGACATTATCGCCGAATGGATCAACGAGAACGAATCGGCACGTAATACCGTACGTAACTCTTTCGCTCATACCGCCATGATCACATCCAAAGTGATCAAGGGGAAAGAAGAGGAAGGCGCTAAATACCGGGATTACTTTGATTTCAGCGAGCCTTTGAACCGGGCCAGTTCCCATCGCTTATTGGCTCTCCGACGGGGAGAGGCGGAAGGTATCCTTCGTGTAAGTATCTCTCCCGACGCGGAATCTTGTCTGGATCGCTTGAACCGGCGTTTCGTAAAAGGTCGTGGAGAGGTTTCCGAGCAAGTGGCTACAGCTGTCGACGATTCTTTCAAACGCCTGCTGAAACCCTCTATCGAGACGGAGTTCTCCAACCAGAGCAAGGCGAAAGCCGATGAGGAGGCGATCCGGGTATTTGCCGAGAACCTCCGACAATTACTGCTCGCCCCCCCTTTGAGACAAAAACGGGTATTAGGCGTAGACCCCGGCTACCGTACCGGATGTAAGTTGGTCTGTCTGGACGCACAGGGGAATTTACTGCATAACGAGGCGATCTTCCCGCATCCGCCCCAGAACGAGAAGGGCAAAGCCGCCGCTAAGGTCGCCCAGTTAGTAGCCACTTACGCCATAGATGCCATTGCCATCGGTAATGGTACCGCCAGTCGTGAGACCGAGCAGTTCATCACGAATATACGATACGACCGCAAGGTACAAGTGTTCGTAGTCAGCGAAAACGGAGCCTCTATCTACTCCGCGTCCAAGATCGCAAGGGAGGAGTTTCCCGAATACGATGTCACGGTACGCGGAGCTGTCAGCATCGGTCGCCGGCTGATGGACCCTTTGGCCGAGTTGGTCAAGATCGATCCGAAGAGTATCGGTGTCGGCCAATACCAGCATGACGTAGAGCAAAACGCCTTGAAAAAGAGTCTGGATCAAACCGTGGAGAGTTGCGTGAATTTAGTAGGTGTAAACGTGAATACGGCGAGCAAGCATTTGTTGACTTACATCTCGGGATTAGGCCCTACGCTAGCGCAAAACATCGTGAATTACCGGGCGGAGCACGGACCCTTCACTTCCCGGAAAGAACTGATGAAAGTCCCCCGTATGGGAGAGAAGGCTTTCGAACAAAGCGCCGGATTCCTACGGATACCCGACGGAAAGAACCCGTTGGACAACTCGGCCGTACACCCCGAGAGCTACCCGATTGTCGAACGGATGGCCAAGGACCTAAAATGCTCGGTAGCCGACCTGATCACCGACAAAGCACTTAAAAAGAAACTAAAACTAACGGACTACCTTACGGATAAGGTCGGGATGCCTACCCTGCTTGATATCATGGAGGAACTGGATAAACCGGGCCGTGATCCCCGCCAAACGATCCAAGTATTCGCGTTCGATCCTACGGTGAAAACGATCGAGGATTTGAAAGAAGGGCAAGTATTGCCCGGTATCGTGACCAACATCACCAACTTCGGTTGTTTCGTCGATGTAGGAATCAAGGAAAACGGGCTTGTCCATATCTCCGAGCTGGCGGATCGTTTCGTAAGCGATCCTACCCAAGTGGTCTCCATCCATCAGCATGTCAAGGTGAAGGTTCTAAGCGTAGACCTATCCAGAAAACGTGTTCAATTATCCATGAAAGGGATCTAAACGATGAAAGAGAAGATTAATAAGACAAACGTGGCACGCCTGCTGGACAAGGCTAAGATCGCCTACCAGCTCGTGCCTTATGAAGTAGACGAGAATGATCTGAGCGCTACGCATGTAGCGGAGCAGCTAGGGGAAGATATCGCCCAAGTATTCAAGACCTTGATCTTGCATGGCGATAAGAGCGGTTATTTCGTATGCGTGATCCCCGGAGCGGACGAGGTGGACTTGAAAAAGGCGGCCAAGGTATCCGGGAACAAGAAATGCGAGATGATCCCCGTGAAAGAGTTGTTACCGCTTACCGGTTATATCCGGGGAGGATGCTCGCCTATCGGCATGAAAAAGCATTTCCCTACGTATATCCATCCTACGGCATCCGGCTTCGATAAGATCTATGTAAGCGCCGGACAACGAGGCTTGCAGATACAGATAGCCCCCGCCGATTTAATCAAGGTGGCGCAAGCTATAGAAGCGGATTTGATCGCATGATCTAACACTGCGGAGAGTACTTCGTAAGAAGTACTCCAGTACTTCGCAAAGAGTATCGCAGTACTTCTTAGGGAGTACTGGAGTACTCCTTATGAGGGACTGAGATCAAACAGCACATGATATCTTAGAATTTCTTAAACGTATACGTTCTTCCTTCGCAGCTCATTACCAGATTCGTCACAGATGACTGCTCGATCGTGAAAGTTTGTTTAGGTGAGGTCCAATCCGTATAACGCATGAATTGTTCCAAAGGTGTACCTCCATAGTTGACCAACTCCAGATCCAGTCTCGTATCTCCCTCCAACGTCTTATAACCGAAATTCGTACGATATACGTCCTTTGCCGGGTCATATAATTGGTACTCGAACAAAGAGGTCTGGAAGTTATACCAAACCGTATCCACCGTCTGGACCACCCCATTCGCCTCTACGGTTTTCAATTGCCATTTTCCTTCCAGCTTATGTTCCACCTTATTACAAGACACCAACGCCACGACAAAACAAGTTATCGCTATCAAATTTTTCATCATAATCCTCGTACTTATATACCTATATTGATTTGAAACGTCAAAGAAAAGAATTAATTTCCAAAGGACAAAGTTTTTAAGGATATCCTAGCCACAAATACCCAGAACTTTTTCTTCCTTCCCTTTGTTAATTGGGTAATTACAATACAAATATTATCCAATATGAAAACATTTATTGATAAAATGGATTATGCGGTCAAGAATTGGTGGTTGTCACTATTGGTCGGACTGCTTTACATCATCGTCGCTATTTATTTAATGTTCGCGCCATTGGCGAGCTACGTAGCGCTTAGTATCTTATTCAGCGTCTCTATGTTCGTAAGCGGCTTGTTCGAGATCGCTTTCGCCTTGGCGAACAAAAAGGGTATCAGCAGTTGGGGATGGTATTTGGCCGGAGGTATTATCGACTTGATCTTAGGTATATTCTTGATGGCAAGCCCGGGACTTAGCATGGAGGTGCTTCCGTTTGTCTTGGCATTCTGGCTTATGTTCAGAGGCTTCTCGGCTACCGGTTACTCGATGGACCTGAAACGATACGGTACACGGAACTGGGGTTGGTACATGGTCTTCGGTATCTTGGCTATCCTTTGCTCCATCGGTGTTATCTGGCAACCCGCCCTAGGGGCCTTCACGTTGGTTTACATGATCGCTTACGCCTTATTAATAATAGGTATATTCCGTGTCATGCTATCCTTCGAACTGAAAAGCTTGCATAAACGGAATAAGGAAGCACAAGCGGAATAAGTCTGATTCAAGGATTAATTGGTCTATTTTTAAATTAAGAAGTGAATCAACAGCACTTTTACTACTTTTGTGTTCGATCATTAATAAAATAACGGATGAACGCAAACTTACCACAATTAGATTTGCCCCGGGATTATGTCGTAGGAAACGACATTACCGAGGCAATCTTAAACTTTTACAAGCAGACTTGCCGGTTAAAAGCAGGTATTTTCGCTTTATGCGTTGAAGGAAATTTAAGGGCATCCATCAACTTGACAGAGTACACGTTGAAACCGAATGATTTCATCACCTTGATGCCGGGAAGCATTATTCAGTTCTGTGAGCAGAAAGAGAGTTTCCGCCTTTCCTTTATAGGATTCTCATCCGAGTTCATGGACTGCGTGAACATGATAAAGTCTACGATGAGCGCCTTACCTACTATCTACGAGAATCCGATCATATCACTGAGTGAGGACCGGGCGGACTTCATTAACGATTATTTCCATTTGCTAGAGCGGGTACAAGCGAAAGAGAAATCCATAAACAGGGAGATGGTGAAACATATCCTGCTTACCATGATCCATGGGATCAGCGATTTATATCAAGGGAAATCATGGCCTAACAAGATAACGAGCCGTAGCGACGAGATCCACAAGAAATTCATCCAACTGGTGATGAAGAATTATACCTCAAAGCGGCAAACGGCTTTTTATGCCAGCCAACTAAGTATTTCTCCCCAGCACCTCTGCATGATCATCAAGCAAAAGACAGGACGTTCCGTATCCGATATCATAGCCGATATGATAATCATGGACGCAAAATCGCAATTGATGGCTACGGACTTGACTATCCAAGAGATATCTTACTCCTTGAACTTCCCGAATGTATCCTTTTTCGGTAAGTACTTTAAACGGTACGTAGGCGTATCTCCACAGAAGTTCAGAAACAGTTAAGATAAAAATTAAATGTAACAGAAAAAAAATATCACTTTTTGCTTGTAGTTTCCAAAAAAGCGTTACTTTTGCTGCGTATTTAAAAACAAACAGACAATGAATCGATTTAGCTTTACATATTACTTTTATTACTTTTACTTTAGCAGAGTAAAGGCAGGAGTTTGTATGTAAAGCGTTGATGATTGAATATAAATATCAATAAAATATAAAGTCCTGCCGGTTTCGGTGGGACTTTTTTTGTTTGTAACAGTTTAGAGTAAAAATAGAGAAACAAGATGAAAAAGAAAGTAGCAATACAGGGAATAGCCGGTTCGTATCACGACATCGCCGCCCGTAATTATCATGAAGGTGAAGAAATAGAAATCATCCCTTGCAATACGTTTCGGGATGTTATCACGACGATCAAGAAAGACCCGTCCGTACTGGGCATGATGGCCATCGAGAATACGATAGCGGGAAGCCTCCTTCAAAACCATGAGCTGATCCGTGAAAGCGGGCTGAGTGTTACCGGCGAGTATAAGCTACGTATCTCCCATTCCTTGGTAGCGCTTCCGGGAACCTCGATACACGAGGTAACAGAGGTCAACTCCCATCCGATAGCGTTGATGCAATGTACCGATTTCCTCGATACTCTGCCCAACGCCAAGGTGGTAGAGAAAGAAGATACCGCCATGAGTGCCCGGTGGATCTCGGAGAACCAACTGAAAGGACATGCGGCGATATGCGGGAAACTGGCCGCCCAGATCTACAAGATGGAAGTCCTTGCCGAGGGGATCGAGACTAACAAACGGAATTTCACCCGCTTCCTCGCTATAGCGGACCGTTGGACGGCGGATGAGATGCTTCGAGGAACCGATAAAAACAAATCCTCTCTCGTATTCGCTCTTCCCCACACTTCCGGCAGCCTTTCCAAAGTCCTCTCCGTTCTCTCTTTTTACGACATGAATCTTTCTAAAATACAGTCCTTGCCTATTATCGGGCGTGAATGGGAATACTTGTTCTACATCGACCTTACTTTCACGGATTTCACCCGTTACAAACAAGCGTTGGACGCTATCAGACCGTTAACAAAAGACTTAAAAATATTAGGCGAATATGCAGAAGGAAAACAAAGTGTGTAACATTACACCCGCTAACCGTGTAGGTAGCGTACAGGAATACTACTTCTCCAAGAAACTGAAGGAAGTAGCCGAGATGAACACCGCAGGCAAGAACGTCATTAACCTTGGCGTGGGCAGCCCCGACCTTCCACCTTCGGAACAAACCATCGAGACGTTGTGTGAACATGCCCGCAAAGCGAACGAGCACGGTTATCAGCCGTACGTGGGCATACCGGAACTGCGTAAGGGATTCGCCGACTGGTACAAGACGTGGTACGACGTAGACTTGGACCCGAAAACAGAGATCCAACCGCTCATCGGCTCCAAAGAAGGTATCTTGCATATCTCGCTGGCATTCTTGAATCCGGGGGATGGCGTACTGGTTCCGAACCCGGGATATCCGACATATAGTTCCGTCAGCAAGCTGGTAGAGGCTCGTTTGATCCCTTACGAGTTGAAAGAGGAACTGGGATGGCAACCGGATTTCGAGGAACTGGAGAAAATGGATCTCTCCAACGTAAAGCTGATGTGGACCAATTACCCGAATATGCCCACAGGGGCGAACGCTAGCGTAGAGCTATACGAGAAGCTAGTGGCCTTCGGCCGGAAGCACGGTATTATTATATGTAATGATAACCCCTATAGCTTCATCTTGAATGAGCATCCGCTAAGTATCTTAAGCATACCGGGAGCCAAAGAGATCTGCATCGAGATGAACTCCATGAGTAAGGCTCATAATATGCCGGGTTGGCGTATGGCGATGCTGGCTTCCAACGCCCAATTCGTCCAATGGATACTGAAGGTAAAAAGCAATATCGACTCCGGGCAGTTCAAGCCGATGCAATATGCGGCGGTAGAAGCCCTGAGCGCAAAGAAAGAATGGTACGATAACATGAATCGTGTCTACCGTAGCCGCCGGGACCTTGCCGGACAAATCATGCGTACTTTGGGATGCGAGTACGACGAGAACCAAGTAGGTATGTTCCTTTGGGGACGTATCCCCGACTCCGCCGAGAGCGGCGAGGCAATCGCCAACAAGGTGCTATACGAGGCAAACGTATTCCTTACGCCGGGATTTATCTTCGGTAGCCGTGGCGAGCGTTATATCCGTATCTCCCTTTGCTGCAAGAACGAGACTTTAGAAGAAGCCTTGAAGAGAATTGAGAATTTATAACTGAAAATTGAAAATTAAAATATAGATCACAAAGATGGAAATGAAGATTGAACCGTTAGCATTACCGGGAGTTGACACACAACGTCCTATCGTAATCGCAGGCCCTTGTAGCGCCGAGACAGAAGAGCAAGTGTTAGAAACAGCCCAAGGATTAGCCTCCAGAGGCGTTAAGATATTCCGCGCGGGTATTTGGAAGCCTCGTACGAAACCGGGTGGATTCGAGGGCATCGGAGCCGAGGGATTGGCTTGGTTGAAGAAAGTGAAAAAAGAGACCGGCATGCTGGTATCTACCGAGGTAGCGACTAAAGATCATGTATTCGAGGCATTGAAAGCCGGTATCGATATCCTTTGGATCGGAGCACGTACGACGGTAAACCCATTCGCTGTCCAAGAGATCGCCGACGCGTTAAAAGGGGTTGATGTACCTGTATTGATCAAGAACCCGGTTAACCCGGACTTGGAGTTGTGGATCGGAGCGTTCGAGCGTTTGTACGGAGCGGGCATTCATCGTTTGGGTGCTATCCATAGAGGTTTCAGCTCATACGACAAGAAGATCTACCGTAACCTTCCGTTGTGGCATATTCCTATCGAGCTTCGCCGCCGTATGCCGGACCTGCCTATTTTCTGTGATCCTAGTCACATTGGTGGTAAGCGTGAGTTGGTAGCCCCACTTTGCCAGCAAGCGATGGACTTGAGTTTCGACGGCTTGATCGTAGAGTCTCATTGTAACCCGGATTGCGCTTGGAGCGATGCTTCCCAGCAAATCACCCCGGATGTATTGGATTACGTATTGAACCTATTGGTGATCCGTGACGTAAACCAGACTACCGAGAACCTGACCGCTCTTCGCCGCCAGATCGATGGTATCGACGAGCAATTATTGGAGCTTTTGGCTAAACGTATGCGTATCTCCAAGGAGATCGGCGTTTATAAGAAAGAGCACAATATGCCGATCTTGCAGTCTCCCCGTTACAGCGAGATCTTAGAGAAGCGCTCCAGCATGGGTGAGCAAATGGACCTGAGCCCGGACTTTGTAAAGGAGATCTTGAAGGAGATCCATGAGGAATCCGTGCGCCAGCAAATGATTATCATGAACGAACAATAATTTATAAGATGAAAATATTGATTTTAGGCGCAGGAAAGATGGGTTCTTTCTTTACCGACTTGCTTAGTTTTGATCATGAGGTAGCCGTATTGGAGAAAGATCCGAAACGTATGCGTTTTATCTATAATGCCCTTCGCCTACAAAGCCCGGAAGAGGTTAAGGATTTCAATCCCGAGTTGGTCATCAACTGCGTGACGTTAAGTTACACGATAGAGGCTTTCAAGGCCGTAATGCCTTACTTGCAACCGTATTGCATTATTTCCGATATCGCTTCCGTGAAGACTTATTTAAAGGAGTTTTATGAGACATGCGGTTTCCCGTATGTCTCCACTCACCCGATGTTCGGACCTACATTCGCTAATCTGGGACAACTGGAGAAAGAGAATACGATTATTATCTCCGAGGGCGATCATCTGGGCAAGATCTTCTTCAAGGATATTTATTCCAGCCTCCGCCTGCATATCTGCGAATACACGTTCGAGGAGCACGATAAAGTGGTAGCCTACTCACTAGGTATCCCTTTCGCCTCCACTATGGTATTTGCCGCTACGATGAAGCATCAGGATGCTCCGGGTACGACGTTCAAACGCCATATGAAAATCGCCCGCGGCCTTCTGTCCGAGGACGATTATCTATTGACCGAGATCCTTTTCAACCCCCGTACCCCTCGCCAAATCGAACGGATACAAGAGGAATTGCATATCTTGCAAGAAATCATCAAGGATAAGGATTCCGAGAAGATGAAAGAGTATCTGACGAAGATACGGAAGAATATCGAATAAGAAATTAAGAGGGTTGTGCTGATTAATTTTTCAGCACGGCCTCTTTTAAAAGTTCTCTCCTTACCAACATAAAGGAGATAAATAACGTACACAACTCCGCCACCGGTACATTATACCAAATACTTTGGATGCCGAATAAAGAAGGATAAACGATAATACCAAAGGTTACGAATACCAAGCTACGCAGCATAGAGATAACAACCGACAGCTTAGCGTTGCCGATAGCCGTGAAATAACTGGAGGCCAATATATTCAGCCCACTCATCAAGAAGGTGAAGCAATAAATCGTTATGCCGTAATTAGCGATCGCCAAAGCGTCCAAAGCCTCTCCTCCCTTAAAGAAAAAGGACGTGATCTGTTGCCCGAAAAAGAATAAGATGGCGAATAACGTTATACCTATCATAAAATTAACACGCCCTGCTAATCTCAGCACTTTCTCGATCCGGTCCAATCTTCCCGCCCCGAAATTATAACTGATAATCGGTATAATTCCATCGGATATCCCTAAAAATACCGTGGTGGCGATAAACAGGATATAGTTAATCGCCGTAAAGGCGGCGACTCCATCCTCTCCTAAATATCGCATCATCGTTATATTGAACAAAAAAATCGTGATTCCGGCAGATAGCTCGGATATTCCTTCCGAAGAGCCATTGTATAACGCATTCCAGACCAAAGGCCAACGGAAACGTCCTCTTTGTACCGCTACGACTTGCCCTCGCTGGAACATCCGGGGAATATTGAACAGCGCTCCCAAGGTAAAGGCCAAGCCTGTAGCCAATCCCGCCCCCTTAATCCCTAAACCCATTACCGGGATAAACAAAATATCCAGACCGATATTAATCAACACCGTACTTCCCATTACGATCATGGCATAAAGCGGATGCCCCATCGCCTTAATCATATAATCTCCTAAGAACATCAATGATAATAAAGGGAAAAACGGGACAAGGGAACGAATATAGTCCACGGCTCCCGTAACCAATACGTCATTCGCACCTAACATACGGGCGATATCTCCGGCGAATATATAAATCAACCCGCTAATCAAAACGGATATTCCTCCAAGAAACAAGAACGAAGTAGTTATAGCGTTATTCGCCTCTTGCCGATCCGAACGTCCGAGGTTTATACCGATCAAGGTCTGACACCCTACTCCTATCACGATAGACAAAGCCGTCATCAAACTATAGCAAGGTAAGATCAGATTCACGCTGGCCAAAGCGTTCGCCCCGACAAACCGCCCTAATATCACACCATCGATCACCGACTGAATCCCGAGGAATAATAGGCCGGCTACTCCCGGTATCGTATATTTCAGAAATAGTCTTGAAATCTTTTGGGTTAGTAAACCACGCTCCAACTCTTGGCGATGGATCGCCTTTTCTCCACTCATTTTCATATTATCCACTTCACGTTTTTAACGACGCAAAGATATGGCTATTGAAAACAAGAAAAATTACCCTATGATAAATAATGACTTTTCCCTATTTTTTTACAGAAGCACGGATACGGCTCAATGACTGTGGGGTTATCTGTAAATAAGAGGCGATATGTTTCAAGGGTAGTTTCAAGATCAAGTCCGGACGGGTTTTCAGCAATGACTCATATTGTTCACGAGCTTCCATCCAGCTATCGTTTATAAAATAGTTCTCATATTCCCGAAGATAGTAATCTTGTATTTTCAATCCCCAATTGGCCAACTCAAGGGAGCTCCGGCATAGGTAATCCAATTTCGTTTTCGGTATTCTCAATAATGTCGTATTCTCCACCATTTGAACATTATAGGCGGAGATATCCCGATAAACAAAATTGATCACCTCGCTATCTGAGGCGAACCATAACGAGATATCTTTTCCCTCACGCTCCACGAAAGCCCGGACCAATCCGGTTTTCACGAACCAAACAAACGGATCTCTTTCTCCCTCCCGGATCGATAATTCTCCCTTAGCAAAAGAAACCTCTTTCATTTCTTCCAACAACTGCCTCACGATCTCATCTGATAAAGGAGACACCTGCCTTAATTGTTCTACGAATTGATCCATAATCATTCATTTATCTTATAACCGTAAAGATATAAAAAAAGTACGATCCCAAAAACAAAGGTAATTTTGAAGGTTTGCGGATTCCAGTGATTTTATGTAATTTTGCGCCGCTAAATCTAAGAAGAGGTATGAGCTGTAAATTCGAATATTATTTTTTTACGACTAAAAGCATCTTGTTCGTCCATTGGACTACGAGAGGTTCTACCGTATCCGCACCCTATTCCTTCTAATTTATCTTTACATTTTCATTTAGAACAACTCTATCGTATATCCGGTATATACGATCAAGGATTTTTACACCATCATTAATAACAGAACAATACATATGTACAATAGAATAGCGGGTTACAAACAATATTATAAATCCTTAGTAATGCTAGGGGTACCTATCATCATCGGACAATTGGGGGCTATCATCACCGGATTGGCAGACACCATCATGGTGGGACAGCACAGTACGGAGGAACTAGCGGCGGCATCGTTCGTCAATAATGTAATAAATGCGTTTATCATAATGGGAACCGGATTCTCCTATAATCTTACCCCGCTGATCGGACAGAATTTAGCGATGAATAAAAAGATCGTGATCGGAGGCTGGCTCAAAAACAGTCTGGTTGCCAATATGACTACCACCTTATTATTGATAGCCGTCTTACTGGGGATTTACCTAAACCTAGACTCTTTAGGCCAACCCGAAGAACTCTTGCCATTGATAAGACCTTATTTCGCAGTCTCATTAGTCTCGATCCTATTCGTAATGCTTTATAATTCATTCCGTCAATTCGTGGAAGGCATAGCCAACCCATCCATATCCATGTGGGTCCTATTGACAGGGAATCTGCTGAATATCATCGGCAACTATATCCTCATTTACGGAAAATGCGGAATGCCGGAACTCGGACTGCTCGGGGCAGGTATAAGCACCTTTATCTCGCGTATCATCATGCTATTGCTTTTCATCGCCGTATTCATGCTGCGAACCGACTATAAGCCTTACCGGAAAGGTTTCACCCATATTCGTATCAATAAGCAGAGTTGGAGAAGGCTGAATTCCATAGGCTGGCCGATCAGTCTACAACAAGGCTTGGAAGCGGGAACATTCTGCGTCACCGCCATCATGGTGGGTTGGCTGGGTAGCCTTGAGCTTGCCGCCCATCAAATAGCCATTACCATATCAACGATCAGTTTTACCATCTATTTAGGTCTTGGAGCCGCCGTAGCGATTCGTACCAGTTATTATAAAGGGGCGAACGACTGGTATATGGTGCGTAAGATCACCATTGCCGGGCTTCATCTAGGGCTTATTGTCGTTTGTATTGTCTGCACCACCTTATTCATGACCCAATCCTGGCTTGGATTAATATTTACGGATAATCTTCATGTCAACGCAATCGTGAAGACACTACTCCCCATATTGATGCTCTATCAAATAGGAGACAGCGCACAAATCATTTTAGCGAACTCCTTACGAGGGCTAGCCGACGTGAAAGCGATTATGTGGATCTCGTTTCTCGCTTATTTCATCATAGCCATACCTGCCGGATATCTATTGGGATTCACGTTCCATTGGGGTATCGCCGGGATTTGGATGGCTTACCCATTAGGCTTCTTATGCTCCGTATGCCTGCTGGGATACCGGGCGAAAATGCAGGTAAAATCGCATCTCGCCTAATCCGATCAAGCCTTACGATTGATCCGGGAGAAACTAATAACCGCCCCGATCAAGGCCAACACACTTCCCAGCCATAACGCCGCGGGCATGCTATGGCCGGGAAATAACTTAAACATCAAGGCTACCAGCGAAGCCCCGCAAGTTTGTCCCAGCAAACGGGCCGTACCCAACATACCACTAGCCCCTCCACTCCTACTTTCCGGAGCGGCCCCGATCATGAGGCTATTGTTAGGAGTCTGGAACAACCCGAAGCCACAACCGCAAAGCGCCATGCGCCAGATAATATCCAGATCGGAAGGATGCGCCGGTAATTCCGCCAACGAGAACAACCCTCCCGAGAAGATAATCAACCCGATACCACTCAAGACCCCGGCATTCATTTTCTCCGACAAGATCCCGGCCAAAGGGGCGCACACCATTGTCGCCAAAGGCCAAGGAGTCAATAATAAGCCGGTCGCCACCTCATCGCGTCCCAGTACCCGCTGCAAGAAAAACGGGAAAGAGACCATAGCCAGCATCTGAGCGATGAAAGAAAACACAGACGTAATGATAGAAAGGGTAAAAAGAGGAATACGCAGCAAGTCTATCGGCAATAATGGATAGGCCTGCCGTTCCTCTCTCCGGATATAGAAATACCCACAGAACAATACGATAACAATCGCCGCTATTATCAATGAGATATGTACATCATGCGTGAACGCCTCGATAATCGCTATCACCAAACCGAATGTCAGCGCGTTCATGAGTGCCGCCGTAACATCAAACTTACGTCCGACAGCCTTCACCGGATTTTGCGGCAAGAACTTAAAGCTCAATATCAAAGCGGTAATACCTATCGGGATATTTATAGCGAACAACCAAGGCCAGTTCCCCACGGACAATATACCGGCGGCTATCGTAGGACCAGCGGCGGCCGATACGGATACCACCAAGGCATTAATCCCCATACCTCGCCCCAGAAAACGTTTGGGATAAATAATACGGATCAAGGCCGTATTCACGCTCGCTATGGCAGCGGCGCCAAAACCTTGTAGCGTACGGGCGATAATCAGCGTAAACAAGGAATCGGATAAAGCGCAGGCCAAAGAGGTACAGCTAAATAACAGCAACCCGATCGTATACACCTTCCGATACCCCCAGATCTCTCCCATCGACGATAACGACAGTAAAGAAATCGTGATCGCCAACTGATAAGCGTTCACCACCCATATAGAAGCAGACGGACTCGTATGGAGATCGCCGGCAATCGTAGGTAAAGCCACGTTTGCGATCGCCCCATCCAACACCGACACGGTAACACCAAGCCCAATCGCTAGGATCGCCCAATAACGGCTAGGGATTGGCAAGCCATCCGGGATATTCCCTCCCGTCTGACCATTTATATTCGTTATTTCTTTATCCATACGGTATATGAAACAGAAATAGGGTGTATCTGGTTTAGGAAGTATCGACCAGATCGAGTATCTTTGCCCGTATAAATGGACATGACATGGCAAAACAAGGCACTATACTAGTTGTGGATGATAATAAAGGTATCCTGACCGCCGTACAAATGCTGTTAGGAACTTGCTTCGAGAAGGTTATCACCATCTCTACCCCGAACAAGATAAAAAACACGCTGCACGACGAGAACGTGGATGTCGTATTGCTCGACATGAATTTCAGCGCCGGTATAAACAGCGGCAACGAGGGGCTGTTCTGGCTCTCCGAGATCAAGAAGGCTTATCCCTCGATACAAGTCGTTCTCTTTACCGCCTACGCCGACATCGATCTGGCGGTAAGAGGAATCAAGGAAGGAGCCACCGATTTCGTGGTAAAGCCTTGGGACAACGCCAAATTATTGGAAACCTTGCAAGCCGCTTACCAAATCCGCTCGGCCAATCATAAAGGCGGTGTCGGCAACAAGCAGTTGGTATCCAAGGAAAGCGGTATGTTCTGGGGAGACAGCAACGCCATGCAGCAACTACGGATGCTGATAGAGAAAGTAGCCAAGACAGACGCCAATCTATTAATCACGGGAGAGAACGGAACCGGTAAGGAAATGCTGGCCCGGGAAATACACCTGCTATCCCCCCGCAAGGATGAGGCCATGGTACCGGTGGATATGGGCGCTATCACGGAGACGCTGTTCGAGAGCGAGTTATTCGGCCACGTAAAAGGGGCCTTCACCGACGCCCGGACGGATCGCCCCGGTAAGTTCGAGGTAGCGAACAACGGAAGCTTGTTCCTCGACGAGATCGGTAACCTGTCTTATCATCTGCAAGCCAAATTACTGACCGCCTTGCAACGCCGGAGCATCGTACGGGTAGGTAGCAATACCCCGATCCCCATCAATATCCGCTTGATCTGCGCCACGAACCGGGACTTGCAGGAGATGGTACAGAAAGAGCAATTCCGCGAGGACTTGCTGTATCGTATCAATACGATACACGTAGAGATCCCGCCCTTGAGGGAGCGGCCGGAGGATATCGTACCGCTTACCGAGATATTCATCACGAAATATACCAATATCTACGGTAAAAAGCCCATGGCCCTCACCGACGACGCCAAGGAAAAGCTGAAAGCCCAACCTTGGCTGGGTAATATCCGCGAACTGGAACATACCGTGGAGAAAGCGATTATCATCGCCGACGGTGATACTTTAGATGGCAGCAATTTCGATTTCCCTCGTAAGCGGGAGGCGCCCGTCAAGAATGACATCACTACGCTCGAGGAAATGGAGTATACTATGATCAAGGCCGCCATGGATAAATTCGGCGGCAATCTCTCGCTCGTGGCGAACCAGTTGGGTATCTCACGGCAAACGCTTTATAATAAGATCAAGCGGTATGAACTTTAAAGGCATTTATTACAGCCTCACCTTCCGCCTCGCCCTCGCTATCGGGCTGACGGCGGCACTCACCTACTTGGCCTTGGCGGAAGAATGGGGGTGGTTCCTGTTCTTAGGCATCGGATGGCTGGCTGCCTTGCGGGGCATCAGCCTTTTGTTCAAGCGGAACGCGCAAAAGGTAGCCTTCATGTTCGACGCGATCGACAATAGCGATTACGCTTTCAAGTACGCTACCCGGGGGCGCTCCTCCAACGACAAGCTGGTTAGCGACTCCTTAAACCGCATCACCCAAATACTTTTTCAAGCGAAAGCCGAGGCGATCCAGAAAGAGAAATATTACGAGTTGATCATGAACCAAGTGAATACGGGTATCATCGTAGAAGATGATAAGGGCAATATTTTCCAGACAAACAACGAGGCCTTGCGACTGCTGGGATTGACAGTCTTTACCCATGCCCGCCAGCTCGGACGTATCGACGAGAATCTAGAGCGCCTCATCAGCGACGTTCGTCCCGGCGAGAAACATCAGATCTCCTTTATCAACGAGCGGGGTACGGTACATCTCTCGGTCCGTGTCTCCGAGATGACGCTCCAAGAGAAACACGTCCGCATCATCGCGATCAATGATATCAACAGCGAGCTGGACGATAAGGAGATCGAGTCATGGATACGACTGACACGGGTCTTGACCCATGAGATCATGAACTCCGTCACCCCTATCACCTCCTTGAGCGACACCTTGCTTTCCCTCCACCAGAATGTCGACGAGGAGATACGGGGCGGCTTGGAGGTAATCAGCTCTACCGGAAAGAGCTTGATCGCGTTCGTCGAGTCTTACCGTAAGTTTACGCATATACCGACGCCTCAGCCCTCTTTATTCTACGTCAACAAATTCGCCGAACGGCTCACGCGGTTGGCCCGCCACCACAATAATTACCCGAACATAACCATTCGCATCGACGTGGAACCGAAGGACTTGATCGTCTACGCCGACGAGAACCTGATCACGCAAGTAGTCTTGAACCTCTTGAAGAACGCCATGCAAGCGATCGGGCACGAGCAAGAAAACGGCCTTATCTTGTTCAAGGCGTATTGCGACCCCAACGAGGCCGTTATCCTAGAAGTGACGAACAACGGCCCCATCATCCCCCCCGAGGAAGCCGAGCATATATTCGTGCCGTTCTTCACCACGAAAGAAGGTGGAAGCGGTATCGGGCTGTCCATCTCACGACAGATCATGCGCCTGTCCGGCGGCAGCATCGCGTTGAGAAGCAACCCGGCCCAACGGCAGACTACCTTCGTGTTGACATTCCCGTAGCTCGTTTACCGTATCCGCATAAACGCGGACACGCGGCCGGGCAGCTACAAGAGGACAGCCGTACGGATACCCGCCATCGGCCGTACGAACGTATTTCCGGCCACCGTTGGGTAACAACGAAACTATTCGTATCTTTACACTGTTTTTTAAATTTAAAAGTATCTATACAAACATGAACTTACTAGACAAACTGAAGATCAACCACCGCCCCCGCTCCGGGGCATTGGATTTGCTAAAATATATCGGCCCCGGATTACTTGTCACCGTAGGCTTTATCGATCCCGGAAACTGGGCGACGAATCTTGCGGCAGGCTCCGAGTTCGGCTACGCCCTCCTGTGGGTCGTCACCTTCTCGTCCGTCATGCTGATCATTATCCAGCACAACGTGGCCCACCTCGGTATCGTGACCGGCCTCTGCCTCTCAGAGGCGACCAACAAATACATGCCCCGCGTGCTAAGCCGCCCGATCCTAGGATCGGCCATGCTCGCCAGCGTATCCACCTCCCTCGCCGAGATACTCGGTGGAGCCATCGCCCTCCGGATGCTGTTCGGTATGCCGATCAAGGCGGGAGCGGTGATCGTCACCATCGTATGCCTCGCCATGCTATTCAGTAATACATATAGTAAGACCGAACGCTGGATCATCACGTTCGTGTCCATTATCGGGCTCTCGTTCCTATACGAGCTGGCGTTGGTCGACGTAGACTGGGGGCAGGCCGTGGTAGGCTGGGTGAAACCCACCTTCCCCGAGAACTCCATGCTGATCATCATGAGCGTACTGGGAGCCGTCGTGATGCCTCACAACCTGTTCCTGCACTCGGAGGTGATACAGAGCCGGGAATGGAACCTAGAAGACGAGTCGGTCATCAAGAAACAACTGAAGTACGAGTTCTACGACACGCTCCTGTCCATGGTGATCGGCTGGGCGATCAACTCGGCGATGATCATCTTGGCCGCCTCTACCTTCTTCAAGCAAAACATCGCCGTAGACGAGCTGGACCAAGCGCAACAGTTATTGGTACCCCTCGTAGGAAATAACGCCGGGGTGATTTTCGCCGCCGCCCTATTACTGGCAGGTATCTCCTCGACCATCACATCCGGTATCGCCGGGGCTTCCATCTTCGCCGGATTCTATGGCGAGGCGTACAATCATACCGACCTCCACTCAAAGCTGGGAGTCCTGCTATCGTTCGTCCCCGCCTTGGCCATCATATTCCTGATCGGCGATCCGTTCAAGGGATTGATCCTGTCGCAGATGTTGTTGAGCGTGCAATTGCCGATCACGGTCTTCACGCAAGTGTACCTCACTTCCAGCAAGAAGGTCATGGGTGTCTACGCGAACAGCCGCTCTACGACCATCATCCTCTTGCTGTTGGGAACGATGGTAACCGTCCTAAATATAGCCCTGCTCATCAGCCTATTTTAAAAAGAAATCGCTACCTTTGCCCCATTCGAAGAAAAACTATCAATTTTTAAGTATGAGCGATATCAATACAAACGAAGAAGAAGGCAAGAAGAACCTGAATTTCATTGAGGCAGCCGTAGAGAAAGATTTAGCGGAAGGCAAGAACGGAGGACGTGTACAAACCCGTTTCCCGCCCGAGCCCAACGGATACCTTCACATCGGCCACGCGAAGGCCATTTGCCTAGATTTCGGCATCGCTGAACGCCATGGCGGTATCTGCAACCTCCGTTTCGACGACACGAACCCGACGAAGGAGGATGAGGAATACGTGGAGGCGATCA
The DNA here is from genome assembly GCF_003635405.1 of Parabacteroides sp. AF39-10AC. Lineage (NCBI taxonomy): Bacteria > Pseudomonadati > Bacteroidota > Bacteroidia > Bacteroidales > Tannerellaceae > Parabacteroides > Parabacteroides sp. AF39-10AC. Next base: position 31,841 of record NZ_QTLP01000032.1, read on the forward strand.
AGGAGGATATCCAATGGCTGGGATATCAGTGGGGAAATATTTATTACGCGTCCGACTACTTCCAGCAATTGTGGGATTTCGCGATCCGCCTCATTGAGGAAGGTAAAGCATATATTGACGAGCAGACATCCGAACAAATAGCCCAGCAAAAGGGCACGCCTACACAACCGGGCATCGAGAGCCCGTATCGCAACCGTCCGATCGAGGAAAGCCTAGCTCTCTTCAAGAAGATGAACACGGGTGAGATAGCGGAAGGTGCCATGGTACTTCGCGCGAAGATCGACATGGCAAACCCGAACATGCACTTCCGCGATCCGATCATCTATCGGGTGGTTAACCATCCGCACCATCGTACGGGCACGACGTGGAAAGCGTATCCGATGTACGACTTCGCCCACGGACAGAGCGATTTCTTCGAGGGCGTGACGCATTCCTTGTGTACCTTGGAGTTTGTCGTACACCGTCCTCTGTATGATTTGTTTATCGACTGGCTGAAGGAAGGCGAGGACTTGAACGACAACCGCCCCCGACAGACTGAGTTCAACAAATTGAACCTAAGCTACACGCTGATGAGCAAGCGTAACCTGCTTACATTGGTAAAAGAGAACTTGGTAAACGGCTGGGATGACCCCCGTATGCCGACCATCTGCGGTTTCCGCCGCCGGGGTTACTCTCCGGAGTCTATCCGTAAGTTCATCGACAAGATCGGTTATACGACTTACGACGCCCTGAACGAGTTCGCCTTGCTGGAAAGCGCCGTACGCGAGGATCTGAATGCCCGCGCCATCCGTGTATCCGCCGTGATCAATCCGGTGAAACTGATTATCACCAACTATCCGGAAGGACAGGTGGAGGAGCTGGAAGCGATCAACAACCCGGAAGATCCGGAAGCCGGCAGCCATACGATCGAGTTCAGCCGTGAGTTGTGGATGGAACGTGAGGATTTCATGGAAGACGCTCCCAAGAAATATTTCCGGATGACACCGGGACAGGAAGTTCGTCTGAAGAACGCCTATATCGTAAAATGTACGGGCTGTAAGAAAGACGAGAACGGTGAGATTACCGAGGTATATTGCGAATACGATCCGAATACCCGCAGCGGTATGCCGGACGCTAACCGTAAAGTAAAAGGTACCTTGCACTGGGTAAGCTGCGCCCATTGCCAAAAAGCGGAAGTACGCTTATACGACCGCCTTTGGAAAGTGGAGAACCCTAGAGACGAATTGGCCGCTATCCGGGAGGAGAAGAATTGCTCCCCGCTAGAGGCGATGAAGGAAATCATCAACCCGAACTCCTTGGAGATCCGGAAAAACTGTTACGTAGAGAAGTTCGTGGCTACCTTGCCCAAGCTTTCCTACCTTCAATTCCAGCGTATCGGCTATTTCAACATAGATAGCGAATCCACCCCCGACAACTTGGTATTCAACCGTACCGTAGGACTAAAGGACACGTGGAGCAAGATTAATAAATAAAGAATAGTAAATGAAAAAAGACGATATCTCACGCTTGTTACAACATTATCTTTCAGCGAAGGAAGAGGGTAAGGAGCCTTATTTCGACGCTGATCAAATCGATGAAATGTTGGACAGCTTTGAAGATTCGAACGATTATACTTACTTTGATGAAGTCTTAGCCCTCGGGCTAAAGCTTCATCCCGGTAATTCCGCCTTGCAAATCAAGAAAGGCAGGCAATTCGCGTATAACGAGGATTATGAGAGCGCTCTCGCTCTGCTCGAGAATATAGCGGAGACTGATAACCAAGATCTGGATATGTTAAAAATGGAATGCTATTGCTCGCTCAACCAATATCCCAAGGTTCTGGAGATCACGGAAGAGTTGATCACTAGGGATTGTGACTATTTGGAGGAAGTCTTCGAGTACATCTCCCCCATCCTGAATGATTTAGACATGAACAAAGAGGCCCGCGATTTCGTGGACCGTGGCTTGGCTTTATTTCCGGATAACTTGATCCTTAAGAATGAGCTTTGCTACATCCTCGAGACGGAAGGAGACGTTCCCCGGGCGATCGAGTTATGTAATGAGCTAATCGATAAGAATCCTTTCTCATACGAGTATTGGTTTACGCTGGGAAGGCTACATTCCATGGTTGGCGATTACGAGAAAGCGATCGAGGCTTTCGACTTCGCCTTGACGTGTGATGATTCCGATACGGAACTGAAAATATTGAAAGCGTACTGCCTGTATATGAACGAGAGCTATGAGAAGGCGATCGAGGAATATCAAGAAATCGAGGGTGATGAGGAGGTGATGCGCCGTATCTCTCCACTCATGGCGGAATGTTATATGAAGCTGGAGCAATATGAGAAGGCTTACCAACTGCTTTCCACGATCATAAACGATCCGGATATGGAGGATGGGCCGACCAATTATATCAATTATATCCGTTGTTGTACCGAGACTGAGCGTGACAACGAGGCTTCCATCATGTTATTCAAGGCGGCGCAATTGTATCCGAACAATGTCCGTCTCCTTTCTCTTTTAGCGCTTTGCTTGCTTGATAGCGGGAAAAAGGAGGAGGCTATCGCTATTACGAATAAGATATTCAAGATCATCGATAAGAAAAGTATCAATCCGGAAACTCAAGAAGAATGCAACAGCCTGCTTCATGCCGGACAATATTTGCTTTCTAAGGGAGATGTAGATAAGGCGATCTCTTATTACAAGAAAGTCCTTCAAATCAACCCGAAGACTCCAATGATTCATATCCATTTGGCTATGGCTTATCTGGATAACCGTGATATGGAAAATTTCATGGAGCATATCGGCCAAATATCCGGAGATGATCTTCTTTATTTGCTTCGTAAAGTGGGACCAGAAGTATTTGCGGACTTTACCATCGATTCCGATAAAGAGAAGAAACATATCCAACCCGAGGATCTGGTAAAAGAGTTTTTAAAGAATAAAGATAACAGTAATTAGACAATTAATAATGTAATATGCCTAACAAACGAAATCTCAAGGACTACGGTTTTTTAGTATTAAAAGGTATGGGTATGGGAGCGGCGGATGTCGTTCCCGGCGTGTCGGGAGGAACGATCGCCTTTATCGTAGGTATCTACGAGGAACTGATCGACTCTATCAAAAGTATTAACGGGACGACATTGAAACAATTATTCACGGGGAAAATAGCGGCCTTCTGGAAAGGGATCAACGCTAATTTCTTGCTTTCTATCGTGGGTGGTATTGGTATTAGTATATTCTCCCTAGCGAAGATCATTACGTATCTCTTGGTGTATCATCCGATCTTGGTATGGTCTTTTTTCTTTGGTTTGGTGCTGGCCTCTACTTGGTTCGTCTCTAAGGATATCAAGCAATGGAACTGGAAGACGATCTTGAGTTTTGTTGTCGGGGGAGTGATCGCTTTTTATATCACCGTGGCGACTCCCGCCGAGACTCCGAGTAATTTACTCTTTATCTTCCTCTGTGGGGCGATCGCTATTTGCGCCATGATCTTGCCGGGTATCTCGGGTAGCTTTATCTTAGTGTTGCTCGGAAAATACTTCTATATCATGGAGGCGGTCAAGACGTTTAACGTTCCCGTTATGTTGGTGTTTATAGCGGGTGCGGCTATTGGTATCACGACGTTCTCCCGCGTGTTGTCATTCGCCCTTCGTAAATTCCATGATATAACGATCGCCGTATTGGCCGGATTCATGTTGGGTTCGCTTAACAAGGTATGGCCTTGGAAAGAAACGATCGAGACCTATGTGGATAGCCATGGCATGACCAAGCCGTTGGTTGAGGCGAATATCGCTCCGAATCAGTTTGTTTGGGAGGCCGTCGGATTGATGATCTTAGGTTTCGGGATCGTATATTTCCTAGAAAAGCTCTCACAAAAAAGCGCTAAGGCGTAACCCAATATTACAATGGGCATTATAAGGTGATTAGAATGCCCATTGTAACCTTCTTTGAATGGGCATTGTAAAGAGCTTACGATGCCCATTGTTATTTACCTACATTTTATCATCGCACATCGTACTTTTCCAATAAGCGAAATCCTCTCCATACCAATTAAGTGATAAAGAAGCATCAAAAGTAACTATAACCGTACCCTGACCGCCGAGGCTTTAAATATCAGTAGAAAGACGCTATTCAACAAAATGAAACGTTATAATCTTGGCAACGAGTAATTTTTTACTAACTTTGATGCCTCAATAGAAATGTGTTACATTTAGATTTTAAATAAACAAGTATTATGGCGAAAATAAAAGGAGCTGTTGTTGTAAACACAGAGCGCTGCAAGGGATGTAACCTTTGTGTAGTAGCCTGCCCGTCGGATGTACTGGAGTTGCACCCACGAGAAGTAAACAACAAGGGGTATCACTATGTGTACATGAAGAACCCGGACGCATGCATCGGTTGCGCTAGTTGCGGGTTAGTTTGTCCGGACGGTTGTCTAACGATCTACAAAGTAAAAATATAAAGTTATATCAAGATATGGCAGAAGATATAAAATTAATGAAGGGTAACGAGGCCATCGCCCATGCGGCTATCCGCTATGGCGTGGACGGTTACTTCGGCTATCCGATCACTCCGCAGTCGGAGATATTGGAAACCCTTATGGCAGAGATGCCGTGGGAAAAGACCGGCATGGTAGTCTTACAAGCGGAGAGCGAGGTAGCCGCTATTAATATGGTATACGGCGGAGCCGGCTCCGGAAAGAAAGTGATGACCTCTTCTTCCAGTCCGGGCGTGAGCTTGAAACAAGAAGGTATTTCTTATATCGCAGGAGCGGAGCTTCCTTGTCTGATCGTGAACGTTATGCGTGGCGGTCCCGGATTAGGAACGATCCAGCCGAGTCAGGCTGATTATTTCCAGACCGTGAAAGGCGGTGGCCATGGCGATTACCGTTTGATTACCTTGGCACCCTCTTCCGTACAAGAGATGGCCGATTTCGTAGGCCTTGGTTTTGATCTGGCTTTCAAATACAATAACCCCGCTATTATCTTGGCAGACGGTATCATCGGACAGATGATGGAGAAAGTGGTTATGCCTCCCTATCATACCCGTCGTACCGAGGAAGAGATTATCACTCAATGTCCTTGGGCCGTACAAGGAAAGAAGGGCGGACGCAAAGGTAACGTCATCACTTCCTTGGAGCTAGACCCGGCGAAGATGGAAGAGAACAATATCCGTTTCCAAGCGAAATATCGCAAGATCGAGGAAAACGAGGTTCGTTACGAGGAGTTCCAATGTGAGGACGCTGATTATCTATTGATCGCGTTCGGTTCTTCCGCCCGTATTTGCCAGAAGGTAGTTGAGATCGCCCGTGCGGAAGGTATCAAGCTTGGCTTGTTACGCCCGATCACGTTATGGCCGTTCCCGACAAAAGTGATCGCCGCTTATGCGGATAAGGTAAAAGGTATGTTATCGGTTGAGTTGAACGCCGGACAGATGGTAGAGGACGTTCGCCTAGCCGTAAATGGTAAGGTGAAGGTAGAGCACTTTGGCCGATTGGGTGGAATCGTATTCACCCCGGATGAGGTATTGAACGCGCTGAAGGAAAAATTATTCTGATCCGTATGACACGAGGAAGTAAAGCTGACGAGATATTGACGCTGGTCTTTATGCTACTGGCCATAGCTGCCGTGGTATGTTACTTCGCTGTTAGCGATAAGACCGTATTCTTGTATTGCGGTGGAGCGGCGATCGTATTGCGGCTGGTGCAATATGTCCTAAGATATATACATTAATAATTAAAGATTATGGAACTCAACGATATAATTAAACCGGAAAATCTGGTGTATGAAAAGCCCAGATTGATGAATGAAAATCCCATGCACTACTGCCCCGGTTGCAGCCACGGTGTGATACATAAGCTAATCGCCGAGGTTATAGCCGATATGGGTCTGGAAGATAAGACAATCGGTATCTCCCCCGTGGGATGTGCCGTATTCGCATATAACTACTTGGATATCGATTGGATCGAGGCAGCCCACGGACGTGCGCCAGCCATCGCTTCCGCCGTTAAACGCTTGAATCCGGAGAAGATGGTATTCACGTATCAAGGAGATGGTGACTTGGCGGCTATCGGTACGGCCGAGACGATTCATGCAGCCAACCGTGGCGAGAATATCGTGATCGTATTCGTAAATAACGCGATCTATGGTATGACCGGCGGACAGATGGCTCCGACTACATTGGAAGGTATGCCCACAGCTACCTGTCCTTACGGACGTAACATCGCCTTGAACGGTTACCCGCTGAAGATCGGTGATTTATTAGCCCAATTGGAAGGAACTTGCTTGGTAACACGCCAAAGCGTACAGACGGCCGCGGCCGTACGGAAAGCGAAGAAGATGCTTCGTAAGGCTTTCGAGAACGCTATGGCCGGTAAGGGTACTTCTGTGGTAGAGTTCGTCTCCACTTGCTCATCCGGCTGGAAGATGACTCCGGAAAAAGCCAATAAATGGATGGAAGCGAACATGTTCCCCTTCTACCCGCTGGGCGACTTAAAGAATGTTGAATAAGTAATACGGTAAACGACAATGAAACAAGAAATAATTATAGCAGGCTTCGGTGGACAAGGTGTATTGTCTATGGGTAAGATCTTGGCCTATTCCGGTTTGATGGAAGGCAAGGAGGTTAGCTGGATGCCTTCATACGGACCTGAGCAACGTGGCGGTACGGCCAACGTAACCGTTATCTTGAGCGACGAGCGTATCAGCTCACCCGTATTGAATGAATATGATATCGCTATTATCTTGAACCAACCTTCCATGGATAAGTTCGAGAGCAAGGTGAAACCGGGTGGTATCTTGATTTACGATGGTTATGGCATCCATACGCCGGCGAAACGTACGGATATTAACGTATATCGGGTAGATGCCATGGACGCCGCTACCGAGATGAAGAACGAGAAGGCATTCAATATGTTGATCTTAGGCGGGTTACTTAATATCGTCCCGATGGTTCAATTGGAGAACGTCATGCTAGGATTGAAGAAATCCTTGCCCGAGCGTCACCATCATTTGTTGCCGATGAACGAGGCTGCCATTAAGAAAGGAATGGAGATTATACAGAAAATATAAGAAGCTCATTCATTGATGTGCCGATATGCCAATTAAGTTTTCTGATTGGCATATTGGCATATTTTATAATTGGCACATTATTTTTTGTTATATCTTTGCAACCCATGAAGTATTATCTATACATATTACTTTTTCTGATAGGAACGGCGGCTTCCGCGCATGCGCAAGGACGTTCCGGGAGCCGGGGAGGACGAGGTGGATTCTCGTTATCTAATTTATCATCCTCAAACAAGGAAATACCGGATAGCTTGCTGCAAACAGATAGCGCGGCGCTGAAATCAAAACGAATCATCGGTTATCGGCTCACGCCTCTTTTGGGAGAACGTTATATCGCTCCTATGGATACCAATCGATTAAATTTCGGGAATAGTACGTTGGTGGAAGCGAACTCATTGGCCGTAGGTTATCTGGCGAATGTGGGATCGCCGGCGCAAACCCGTATTTTTAACGAACGTAAGGAGGAACGTGATTTCATCTTCGCCGATGCCTATGATTATTATATCACGACCCCGACAAACGCTTATTTCTATGATACCAAAGTACCCTATACCCAAGTGACTTATACGACAGGAGGAGCTAGCCAGAATAAGATGGACCGACTGAAAGGGGTACTGACCATGAACTTTGGCAAGAAGATCAATGTCGGTGGCGAGATGGATTATATCTATAGCCGCGGATATTATAACTCCAACGGTAATAAATTATTAAGTTATCGTTTTTTCGGAAGTTATATCACCGACCGTTACGAGTTAAACGCTTATTTAAGTAATTTCAATTTCGTAAACTACGAGAACGGTGGACTTACAAATGACCAGTATATCACGAATCCCGATGACTTGGCCGAGAATCAAAGAAATATCGATAGTAAATCATACCCTGTCCGTTACACGGACACATGGAACCGTGTCCGTGGAAAACAATATTTCCTGACACAGAGATACAATCTCGGTTTTACCAAAGAATTGGAAGAAACCGATGAGGAAGGGAACATAAAAGAGGTATTCATTCCGGTTTCCAGTATCATCCATACCATCGATTACGAAGATAACCGCAGACGCTTTATCTCTAATGATGCCGGGATCGATACCTGCTACACTCATCTTTATGGTATGGACGCATCTTTGAATGACCAGACTTCCTCCTGGAATTTAAAGAATACTTTTGCGTTGGCCTTGCGGGAAGGTTTCCAAGATTGGGCTAAGTTTGGGCTGACCGCCTTCGTTACTTTCGAGAAACGCCGGTTTAGATTGGCATCCCAAGTTCCCGGACTGGATTACGGTCCGGATGGTCGTGGAAGCTCTGAGCCGAGTACATTAAATTTCCCTACTTCCGAGGTATATGATGAGTTTACGACCTACATCGGAGGCGAATTATCCAAACGCCGTGGTAGCCTTCTTACCTACAATGTCCGTGGAGAATTAGGACTTGCGGGAAGTGACGCCGGAGAGGTTCGAGTGAGCGGAGACTTACAGACCAAATTCAAGCTTTTCAAGAAAGACGCTACCATCAAGGCGGAAGGATATATCAAGAATATCACCCCGGCGTTTTACCAACGTCACCATCATGGGCGTTACTATTGGTGGGATCTATCATTGAAAAATGTGCAAAGGATTTACGCCGGAGCGAAAATCAACTTGGAATCCACCCGTACCCAGTTATCCGGAGGAGTGGAAAGTATCCAGAATTATGTATTCTTCAACGGCAAAGGTTTGCCGGAGCAAAGCAGTAAGAACATTCAAGTTGTCTCAGCCCGTATCAAGCAAGATATCATGTACCGTGCGTTCGGATGGGAGAATGAGGTGGCCTATCAGCTTTCTAGCGAGAAGTCTCAACTCCCGTTACCGGATATCAGCGCATACTCGAATATATATCTAGCGTTTAAGTTGGCGAAAGTATTAACCGTACAGATTGGCGCAAACGTATACTACAACACCGCTTATTACGCTCCTTATTACGAGCCGGCTACCCAGCAGTTCCAAGTACAGGAAGAAGACAAGAAAGTGAAGGTTGGCAATTATCCGTTGATCAACGCTTATGCGAATTTCCATTTGAAGCAAGCTCGCTTCTTCATCATGGCATACAATCTAGGCTCTAAGTTCGTTGACCCGAATTACTTCTCTCTTGCGCATTATCCGTTGGACCCGATGGTCTTGAAAATGGGCATCTCCGTGACTTTCAATAATTAATCGATTGCCATGAGATCTAAGAAGTTGCTTATCCTATACGCTTTTCTACTGATTGTCGCTGTAACGACAATGATACAGCTTTGGAGATTCAACCAACGTCCTCAAGAGATCGGACCTCGTGATTATCCGGAAATCAAGGAAGAAGGAATTCTCCGGATGATAACCGAATACAATCAATCCGGGTATTTCGTATCAGGCGATACAGTGCAAGGTTTTCAATACGAGCTTAGCCAAGCGATCGCTAAATTATCCGGATTGGAGGTTCAGACGCATTTGGAAATGAGTTTAGCGAAAAGTTTCGAGGAATTATCGGACAACAAATGCGACGTAATCGCAAGAAACATCCCCATCACCTCCGAGATGCGGGAAAACTACCTGTTCACCGAACCGATCGTTCTCAACAAGCAAGTCTTGGTACAACGTACGGCAGAGGCGAACAACGGACAAGCCCCTATCCGTAACCAATTGGATTTAGCCCAAAAGACTTTATACATACCGAAAGATTCCCCGGCCTTATTGCGTCTGCAAAATCTGGGACACGAGATAGGCGATACGATCTACGTGGTGGAAGATGAGTTATATTCTACCGAGCAGCTTATGATCATGGTAGCCAAAGGCGATATCGATTATGCCGTATGCGACCAACAAATCGCTCGCATGACCCAGAAAAACCTGCCGGAAGTCGATATCCTAACGGATGTCAGTTTTACCCAATTGCAATCGTGGGCGGTCCGTAAAGACTCCCCTGTCCTACTGGATAGCCTAAATAGTTGGCTCCAGCAAATCAAGAACAGTGGATTATACGACCAAATTTATAAGCGCTATTACAAATAGCGCTATTCGTGAGACGGCAAAATAAAGGAGAACTCTGAACCTACCCCTAATTCAGAAGTAACATGTATCGAACCTCCCATCTTAACAACTAATCCTTTGCAGATAGCCAGTCCTAATCCGATACCTTCCATATAGTCGTTTATTTTCACGAAACGACCGAAGACATCTTTCAATTTGTCCTTATCGATACCGATTCCCGTATCCCTTACGTAAAAACGTAATTGATTATCCGGTTGAATGGTATATCCCATCGTGATGCTACCTTCTTTCGTGTTCTTGATAGCGTTGTTCACCAAATTATTAATCAACTGCAACAGACGCATGCTATCCGTACCGAACATATGGTGGTCAGCCCCTTTCTCCAAAATCAACTTGACTCCTCCCGGAACCCGTAACTTGGCGGAAGCATAAATCGTATCCATCAATTCACTGACATCTAATTGCTCATATGTGATCTTTATCGCATCCGCCTCGATCTTCGAGATATCCAAGATATCATTAATCAATTGCATCAACAATTGGTTATTCATCTTGATCACATCGTAGTACGACATACGTTCCTCATCCGTATCAGCAAAAGCCATCAATTCAGAGAAGCCGGTAATCGCATTCAAAGGAGTCCGGATCTCATGGCTCATATCCGCCAGATATTTCGATTTCATCTTATCAGCGGCCTCGGCCTTCACCTTCGCCTCCTCAAGGCTTAATTCTTGATTCTTCCGTTCCTGAATATTCGTTGAACATCCAAGGATAACCGAAGGTCTTCCTTTCTCGTCCCGTTCATACACGGTAGCGAATACCTCTCTCCAAACATATTCCTTCTTGCCGGGAAATAGCATACGTGCCTCGATCCTTGCCTCAGAGATTTCCCCTCGGCAAAGACGGGTAAACATATTATGATAATGTTCTTGATCATCCGGATGCGCCCGGCTGATAAACTGCCCCCATGACACCTCTATCATATCTTCCGACATGGTATTCCAATCGTTCAAGGTCACAACGGAATCCTTGAAATTATGGGTACAGTCCGGATCGATGAAGATCGAGCATGTACGTATATCACTTATCCGCAATGCCATTTTCGTCAAGATCCGGGTTCTTCTCAAAGTATTCTCCGTAGCCAACTCGGAAGTTATATCTCTCCATAAAGCCAAGACAAGCGGCTTGCCATTATTTAGGGAAATAGGATATTTAGCGACCTCTATATCCCGGTAATCGCCGGAGGCCGATTTTACCTTGCCCTTGAATCTAGCGGTCAGTCCTGTCTTGATCACGTTCATATCGGTTTCCAGACGCTCCTCGGCAGTCATCAAGGCATTATAATTCACCTCGAAATCATCATGTCCCTCGATCTCCCGGGTTTCAATACCCGTTATTTCCTCCATAAAATGATTCCAATACAGGTAATTAAAATGGTTATCCCCATCTTTCACGAAAACCCCCAACGGTAACCGATCTAATATCGTATTGATCAGTTCTTGTAGATTTTTTTCTGTTTTCAGAGAAGATACATCGCACGTATAAACGATCACAAGCTCCTCATTAAAAAGGCTTGCTTGCGATAGATAATAATAGTTCTTTCCTTCAAAAGAGACCTCAAAAGAGAAATCCACTTTCACTTGCTCCTCGAAAACACGTTTAACCGCAGCTCTATAGATCTCATATTGATCGTAGTTCTTCCCGTCCGGGAACAACGCTTGAGGTTGCTTTCCGATACAGTTATTCGCTAAATAATGATAATAATCGTCTTTTGCAGAAATAACCTTGACAAGAGTAAGATTTCGATCTACTAATACAATCGTATCGGGACTCTTCTCCATGATCATCTCTAATCCAGACTGAACGTTACTTCCGCTTTCTAGACTATTCATATTAATTCTTTCGTTTTTGGGGTATAACTCGGGGATAAAGGTATTTATTTTTCTATTTATCACCAAAGAGAAACCTACCTATTGCATAATATTTCTAAATAATCTTTATCTTTACCGGGAATTTGAATGTAAAAAGATGAGATTTGATGAATTAGATTTGGAAGATGCCGTATTAGACGGGCTTTATGACATGAATTTTGACGAAACGACTCCAGTCCAAGAGTTAACGATTCCTGTCATTTTAGAAGGTAAAGACATCATCGCTTGCGCACAGACCGGAACCGGTAAAACGGCGGCGTATGTTTTGCCAGTTATTAATGAACTAAGCAAAGGTTGTCATCCGACAGACGCGGTGAATGCGGTCATTATGGCACCGACCCGGGAATTGGCTCAACAAATAGACCAACAAATTCAAGGATTCACTTATTTTATACCTTCCGTATCCGCAGTAGCCGTGTATGGAGGTACCGACGGAATCGCTTGGGAACAACAAAAGAGAGGTTTAGAGATGGGTGCGGATATCGTGATCGCTACCCCGGGACGTTTATTGTCCCATATTAAGTTAGGTACTGTAGATTTGTCTAAAGTGTCGTTCTTCGTCTTAGACGAGGCGGACCGCATGCTGGATATGGGTTTTTATGACGACATCATGCAGGTTCATAAACAGCTGCCCCCCTACTGCCAGACGATCATGTTCTCGGCTACCATGCCGCCTAAGATCCGGACGTTGGCTAAAACCATCCTAAAAGATCCGGAAGAAGTCAAGATCGCTATCTCACGCCCACCCGAATCTATCATGCAAACCGCATATATCTGCTACGATCCACAAAAGCTCAAGATTCTACAAGATCTCTTCACTCAAAGCCGCCCTCAACGAGTAATTATCTTCTCCTCTTCTAAAATGAAGGTGAAAGAATTAGCGTCTACCTTAAAAAGATTAAAGTTCAATGTAGCCGCCATGCACTCGGATCTAGAGCAATCCCAAAGGGAGGAGGTCATGAAAGAATTCAAGAGCGGACATATCGATATCCTTGTGGCTACGGATGTCGTAGCACGTGGAATTGATATCAATGACATCAAGTTGGTCGTGAACTTCGATATCCCGCATGATCCGGAGGATTACGTACACCGAATCGGACGTACGGCACGGGGTACGAACGGCGAAGGATTGGCGATTACTTTCGTATCGATCGACGAACAAGCACAATTCAAGCGCATAGAGGATTTCTTGGAAAAAGAGGTTTATAAGATACCGGTCAGCCCGGAATTCGGTGAAGTGCCCTTGTATGAGCCGGAAAAATACGGTATGAATAAAAGAGGCAGAGGACGGCCTCGTAAAAGTGAGGATAAAGGATCATCCTCGAGCCCACAAAAACGAAATATGGGACATCGTGGAAGGCCTAAAAAGGCGCAATAAAAGCACTATACTTTTTATTTGAAAAACACTATACTTTTGGAGCTAAAACAATATTGCTTTGAACTCAAAAGTATAGTGTTTTTTTATGGGATATTATCAACCGTTCATGGATGCCAAGAATTCCATATTATCAACGGTTTGTTCCATCCGTTGCTTAACAAATTCCATAGCCTCCATAGAGTTCATGTCTGATAGATATTTGCGTAAGACCCACATACGGTTCAACGTGCTCTCATCCTGCAATAAATCATCACGGCGAGTGCTGGAAGCCGTGATATCCACAGCCGGATAGATACGCTTATTGGATAATTTACGATCCAATTGTAACTCCATATTACCCGTACCCTTGAATTCCTCGAAGATCACGTCGTCCATCTTAGAGCCAGTCTCCGTAAGGGCGGTGGCTAGAATCGTAAGGCTACCACCATTCTCAATATTACGGGCGGCACCAAAGAAACGCTTCGGCTTCTGCAACGCATTTGCGTCCACACCACCGGAAAGCACCTTACCGGAAGCCGGTTGTACCGTATTATAAGCACGAGCCAAACGAGTGATCGAGTCCAGAAGAATCACGACATCATGACCACATTCTACCATTCGTTTCGCCTTGTTCAATACGATCTCAGCGATTTTCACGTGACGTTCAGCCGGTTCGTCGAATGTAGAAGCGATCACTTCCGCATCTACGCTACGAGCCATATCCGTAACCTCCTCCGGACGTTCGTCGATCAATAATATAATCATATAAACCTCGGGATGGTTGTAAGCGATAGCGTTCGCGATATCTTTCAACAACATCGTCTTACCGGTTTTCGGTTGAGCGACGATCAAACCACGTTGCCCTTTTCCGATCGGGGAGAATAAATCAACCACACGTACGGCGATATTATCGTATACTTTCGGTGATTTACGTGCCGTAAGCATGAATTTCTCATCCGGGAATAACGGGGTCAAATGATCAAAAGGAACCCGGTCGCGAACCTCTTCCGGCGTACGTCCATTGATCTTGTCCACTTTCACCAACGGGAAATACTTCTCACCTTCCTTCGGCGGACGGATCGAACCTTCTACCACGTCACCCGTTTTCAAGCCAAATAACTTGATCTGGGATTGAGAGACATAAATATCGTCCGGTGAAGTCAAATAGTTATAATCTGAAGAACGAAGGAAACCGTAACCATCTTGCATCATCTCCAACACGCCGGTTCCTGTAAGGATGCCATCAAACTCATACATTTTCTCTTGAGCCTGCTGGTTGTTATTAGCGTTATTGTTATTACGGTTGTTATTATGATTATTCTGTCGATTGTTCTGTCGAGGATTATTCTGCTGGGGAGCGGCCTCGGGTTGAGGTTTGTTAGCCTCGGGTTTCGGAGCGGAGAACGGGAAAATTTGATCCAATACGGATTTAGCGTCCGGATGGCGGAATACGATGCGCTTAGGCTCTTCTTCTGTCGCTTGTGGAGAAGTGGTTTCTTCCGCTACCTCTACAGGAGTCGTATTTTCCGGCAAAGCGGCTTCTTCTTCCGTTTCAAGTTCCGCCACAACAGGAGGCAACAACGGTTTCTCCACCGGGCTCTCTGCTACCGCCGGAGTTTCCACGGCCGAGATTTCCGTTACCGTAGAGATCGTTTGCGGCTCTTTCGAAACCACCACTTCCTTGTTATCCTCGGAAGGAGCGATAGCGCCCGCTACCTTTTCCTTTTTCTCGATACGGACTCTTTTCTTACGTTCAGGCTGCTCTTTTTGCTCTTTCTTGTCAGCCGGAGCAGTCACTAGCTTTTCCGGAGCCTGTTGGGTACTCTCTGCAGTTTCGGCAGTCTCAGCCTTCGCCACTTTAGGAGATTTGGCCGGACGGCCTCTCTTACGGCCCTCTGCAGGCTTCTTAGCCTCTTTCTCTTTCATCTTTTCAGCCTGGATGCCGGCATAGGAGATCGCTTGCTCATCAAGAATCCGATAAACCAACTCTTCTTTCTTTAAGCTGCTAACTTTTTTTATTCCCAACTCTTCCGCGATACTTTGAAGTTCGGGAAGAAGTTTTTCATTTAGTTCTAGAATGTTATATTTCTGCATATTGCGAAGTAATAATATAAATGGTACATACACACGGATCACATATACAAACACGATGTACGCCCAATGGTATCATTGTATCTTTATTTAATTATAATTTTCATGTAATAACCGGATTGTTCAGCTAATTTGAACCATTAGTAACATATCTGCGGAGTAAATCTTCGCAAATGTAAGAATATTTTTACAATAAACGAGGATTTAGCCCAAAAAATTCACAATTAGCACACGCTTTGTTGATTCGTCTATACGAAAACGATTATCAGTCCTTTCTCCTACCACCCAAACGATAGCGTCGCCACTACAAAGAAGCCATGTGCGCTCCTTCTCAATCCGGCTAAATTTATGATCGGAGAAATAGTCACTCAACTTCTTACGTCCTTTCATTCCGAAGGGAATAAACCAATCGCCTTCTTTCCAAGTCCGCAATGTTAAAGGGAAATCGAGTTTATCATAATCCAAATAAGCGATCCGCTTATTCTTCTCGATAGGGAAACCTATAGTTATAACAAGTTTTTGGAAAGATAGTTCAATAGGTTCATGATTAATACCCTTTTCCGGATCTAAAACGAAGGTTCGCTCTTCCTTCTTCTCTAAAGAAGTGATCCATAAATAATCCCGATCCTTCAGCAAACGATGGGTGGAAGAGTAAAACAGCTTACCGGGCTCCTTGGTCAAGGCCGCGAAAATATCGTCCGAGACCAGACGGGTAAAACCATATTCTTTTAATAACTCATACAAAATCGTCTCCGGAGCCGGAAACCGCATCAACGCCCCGATAGAAAGACGATCATCCGATACGACAACCTCTTTCCGGGCTTGTTCCAATACATATATATATATAGTCTCTGCGGCAGAAAGATGCTCGGCGGAACGTGCGATGGTATTCCGGGCCGATGGATTTATCTCCTCCAAAAGCGGCAACACATTCAAACGGATAAAATTACGGGTATAAGCATCCGATAAATTCGTGCTATCCACCATATAGGCGTAGCCTTGATCCGCCAACCAAGCCAAGATATCCTCACGGCTTACGCACAGCAAAGGACGGACGATGAAACCATTCCTCGGACGGATCCCGCTCATCCCCCGGATTCCCGTGCCCCGTATCAAATTCATCAAGACTGTCTCCACATTATCGTCCCGGTGATGGGCGACGGCGATCGCCTGCCCTCCCAGCCGCTCCCGCATCTCCTCAAACCAAGCATAGCGCAATTCACGGGCAGCCATCTCTATCGAGAGATGCTTCTCTCCGGCATAAGAGATCGTATCGAAATCTATCTTATGAAAGGGTACTTCCAAAGATTCCGCGAACTCACAGGCAAATGCCTCATCCCGATCCGACTCCTCCCCACGCAAATGAAAGTTACAATGAAGCGCTATACACGGATATCCCAAACGCACCAATACGCCCAACAAAGCCACAGAATCGGCACCACCGCTCAATCCGACCAAAACCGGACGATCCTCGGATAACAGCCGGTACTTCTCTATATATAAACGTATCGTATGTATCATAACATCTTTGTATTAAAAACAATAATGGCCCTAGCCGGTTTTAGCTAGAGCCATTACTTATAGATCTTTTGAATTAATCTTCTACACCTGCTAATTCCGGGTCGATCATAATACGACCACAGTATTCGCAAACAATAATTTTCTTACGCAACTTGATATCCAATTGCTTCTGAGGCGGGATCTTGTTAAAGCAACCACCGCAAGCGCCACGTTGCACATAAACAACAGCCAAACCGTTACGAGCACCTTTACGGATACGCTTGAAAGCGGTCAACAAACGAGGTTCGATAGCGGCTTCCAGCTTCTTCGCTTTCTCACGAAGTTTCTCCTCATCCTGCTTTGTCTCGGAAATGATCTGCTCCAACTCGCTCTTTTTCTGAACCAAGTCAGCCTTACGGCCTTCCAGCTTCTCAGTCAGCTCAGCGATATCTTTTTTCTTAGCGTCTACCGCCTCTCCGAATTCACGGATTTTTTTCTCTGAGAACTCAATTTCCAAACCTTGGAACTCGATCTCCTTAGACAGGTTATCAAACTCCCGGTTATTACGCACATTATCTAATTGTGCCTTATAGCGATCTATCAATGTGGTAGATTCCGTGATCTTATGCTTTTGCTCAACAACAGAAGTCTCAAACTCCTTGATCTCCGCTTGATAGTTCTGGAGACGTGTTTCCAGTCCTGCGATCTCGTCCTCCAAGTCTTGAACCTCCAAAGGAAGCTCACCACGAAGGGTCTTGATCTTATCAATTTCAGTCATCATCGTCTGAAGTTGATACAGCGTAGAAAGCTTTTCTTCAACCGTATATTCCTTTTCAGCTGATTGTTTATCTGTAGCCATTCTATAAATATTTTACTGGGTTTGAATTAACATTCGAAAAATGTACCGCAAAGGTAGGGAATTTTTTCGATATTATGTTATAAAATATGTCTTTTGTACAGATTTCCGATTCATAATGACCGATAACCGCCAGTAGAATCTGGTCCTCCACATCGTAAAAATCGTTGTACTTCGCCTCCCCCGTTATAAAGACATCGGCACCATACGCGATAGCGTCCTTGATCAAGAAAGCGCCGCTGCCTCCGCAGATAGCGACCTCTCGGATAGACTTACCCGTAAATGGGGAATGCTTCACGCAACCGACGTTAAACAGGGCCTTGATCCGTAACAAGAAACTTAACTCATCTTCCTCGGCAGGCAACTCTCCCACTACACCGGAACCTGCCTGTTCCCATGTGTTTGATAACGAATAAAAATCAAAAGCCGGCTCCTCATACGGGTGAACGGATAACAGAGCACGGGTCACCGCTGTCTTCTTGAATGCCGGAAGGATCATCTCCATACGCACCTCTTTCTCTACATGCACCTCGCCGATCTCACCACAAAACGGATTGCATCCCGCATTGGCACGGAATGTTCCCTCGCCATGTAAATTATAACTGCAAGCATCATAGTTCCCGATACTTCCCGCACCGGCATTGAACAAGGTATTCCGCATGATCTCGGCATAAGCCTCGGGGACAAACGTCACCAACTTCAACAAAGCGCCTTTTTGGGGGCTCAAGATCCGTACATTTTGCAAGCCGATCAACTCTGCCAAACGGTAATTCACGCCTCCT
Organism: Parabacteroides sp. AF39-10AC; assembly: GCF_003635405.1. Taxonomy (NCBI): domain Bacteria; kingdom Pseudomonadati; phylum Bacteroidota; class Bacteroidia; order Bacteroidales; family Tannerellaceae; genus Parabacteroides; species Parabacteroides sp. AF39-10AC. Next base: position 50,409 of record NZ_QTLP01000032.1, read on the forward strand.
ACGGCATTATCAAGATTGGTATGGGCGGCATAAACCACCAAATCATACTTACACGCCTTCATCATGCAACGCTCGATATAATTGGAGCCAGTCAACGACTTAAACGACTTAAAGGCCAAAGGATGATGAGAGATGATCAGGTTGCATCCCATCTCGATCGCTTCATCGAGCACCTCCTCGGTAACATCTAGGCATAGCAACACACCCGTCGCATGCTGGTTCACGTCGCCAACTTGCACACCCGCATTGTCAAAACCTTCTTGAAGCGGCAGCGGGGCGTAATGCTCTATTTCTCTCAATATATCTTTAACCTTTACCATGCTAAATATCCTTTGATTTATGTTCGGGAGAAAAAGTAATTCCTTTCGGAAGAAAAGAAAATTCCATTCGGATGGAATAAGATTCCCATTCGAATGGAATTTCAGATTGGATTATTTCTTGATATCAACGATCAAATTCAGTTCATCCAACTGGGCTGGATCCAAGACACCCGGAGCATCGAGCATAACATCTCGTCCGGAATTGTTCTTCGGGAAAGCGATACAGTCGCGGATAGAATCCAAACCGGCGAACAAAGACACGAAACGATCCAAGCCATAAGCCAAACCTCCATGAGGAGGCGCTCCGTACTTGAACGCATTCATCAAGAAACCGAATTGCTCTTGCGCTCTTTCTTCGGTGAATCCTAACAGCTTGAACATCTTATCCTGTAATTGGCTGTCGTGGATACGGATAGAACCACCACCCACTTCAACACCATTGATAACCATATCATACGCATTCGCACGAACAGCGCCCGGATCCGTGTCCAACAACGGTATATCATCCGGATTCGGAGAGGTAAACGGATGGTGCATAGCGTAGAAACGTTGATCGTCCTCGTTCCATTCGAACAGCGGGAAGTCGATTACCCACAAGCAAACAAACTTATCCTTGTCACGAAGGCCTAATTGATTACCCATCTCTAAACGCAACTCGCAAAGTTGCTTACGAGTCTTCATCGCATCGTCGCCGGAAAGGATCAAAATCAAATCACCCGGCTTAGCGCCGAACGCATTCTTCATTTCTTGAAGAACCTCTTGGCTATAGAATTTATCTACGCTTGATTTTACGTTACCATCCGCTTCCACACGAGCGTAAACCAAACCTTTAGCACCTACCTGCGGACGTTTCACGAATTCAGTCAGCGCATCCAGTTGTTTACGGGTATAGCTTGCAGCACCTTCCGCACAGATACCCCCTATGTAAGCGGCGTTATCGAATACGGAGAAACCATGGCCTTTCATGATGTCCATCAACTCGACGAACTTCATGCCGAAACGCAAATCCGGTTTATCGCTACCATATTGTTTCATAGCATCTTGCCAAGTCATACGCATAAACGACTCCTTGAACTCGACACCACGGATTACCTTAAACAAATGTTTCGCCATGCCCTCGAACATATTCAAGACATCCTCTTGCTCCACGAAGCTCATCTCACAGTCGATCTGCGTGAACTCCGGCTGGCGATCCGCACGCAAATCCTCGTCACGGAAACATTTTACGATCTGGAAATAACGGTCGAAACCGGAAACCATCAACAATTGCTTCAAGGTCTGTGGAGACTGAGGCAAAGCGTAGAACTGTCCCGGGTTCATACGGGAAGGAACCACGAAGTCACGGGCACCCTCCGGGGTAGAATTTACAAGAACCGGAGTCTCTACCTCCAAGAAACCTTGCTCATCCAAATAGCGGCGAACCTCGAACGCCATTCTATGACGAAGTTCCAGATTCTTACGAACGCAAGCACGACGCAAGTCCAGATAACGATATTTCATACGCAAGTCATCACCGCCATCTGTCTCCTCCTCGATCGTGAACGGAGGGGTAAGCGCAGTGTTCAGGACATTTAATTCAGAAACGATCAACTCAATATCACCTGTCGGGATATGCGCATTCTTGCTGGAACGCTCACGAACCGTACCCGTAACCTGAATCACGAATTCACGGCCCAACTTATTTGCCTTTTCGCAAAGAGCTGCATCAACCTCCTGATTAAATACCAACTGAGTAATACCATAACGGTCGCGGATATCGACAAATGTCATTCCTCCCATTTTGCGGGTTTTCTGCACCCAACCGGCCAGTGTAACCACCAGACCTTCATCCGCAAGGCGCAAGTCGCCACAAGTTCTTGTTCTATACATCTTTATTATTTAATTTGCTAGATTTACCAATCTTTATACCTCGGTTTATTACAAACCGCAACCACAAAGATAATACTATAAATCTTAATAATTATTCTTTTAAGCAAATTAAAATACGTTTTACCCTCTGCTACCCAAGCTGTCCGTATCGGGATTAATCTCTTTCACAGCCTCCTTTACATCCTTGGCCGTTATTTCCTTCTCATTTTTAACAGCGATTTGCTCTACAGGATACTTTTCCTCCATCTCCTCCAATTTAGAGTCTACGGATGTTTTTGAATCATTTGTTCTCATATTCTCTATTTTATTAACGTAATAATGGCTATTAAACAAGCAAGTACTGCCAATGGTTTATAGCGATAGCGACATTGTCCGTGAACATGGAAGGAGTTATGAGAATGCGAGACATTATAGCACATCATTATTTCGATATAGACGCTGTTATAGTGTTTGATGTGATGAAAAATAATCTGCCAGCCATAAAAATGACTATTGATAAAATGTTATTTGATATTTGAGACACCTTCCGTGAGCGATACTGTGGATGAGGACAAAAAGCTATTTACCCCCGGATGAGCCTCTTATAGAGCAACGAACGCAAGCCATTAGGGAGAAGACGGGTCACTAAGCGAATACAGACATTCTTTAGCAAGGAGAAAAAGCCGATAAAACCCATCTTGTAAAACAGCGTCTGCAACCTCACTTCCGTTACGGCATACCGCCATCCTCCCCGCCGCCGAAACATATCCGGCGAGAAGCGGAAAAAGAGCAGGCTCTCTTGTATATTATAGAACCGGGCACCATTCATCAGCATCCGTACCCACAGATAATAATCCTCGAACAAAGGAAAATGCTTATATCCTCCAGCCTTTAGCACGGCCGACTTCCGAAACATCACCACCGGATGGTTCACCGGACACCTTCCCTTGGCAAACCTCAAGATATTTTCATGCTGCTCCGGCACTTTCCGCATGGAAAGTACATTTGATACCTCCCCTTCAAACTCATCGATCCAAGCCCCCACTACATCAATTTCCGGATGTTCCAAAAATATCGCCAATTGCTTCTCAAAACGATCCGGCTTAGCGATATCATCCGTGTCCATACGAGCCACAAGGTCATACGAACAATGCTTCAGCCCCTCGTTAAGAGCCTTGCCGAGACCTCGGTTGGTGGGCAAAGAAATCACTTTTAACTCAGGATGCTGGCTTGTGAATTCTTTTATGACCGCATACAGCTCATCCGTCAAAGGACCATCTTCCACCAAGACAACTTCTATAGGCAATAGCGTTTGCGTGAAGATACTGGTCAGACTTTGACGTAAAAATAGTGGGCTCTCTTTATGATATAAAGAAAGTAATACGGAAAATAACATAGACTTTCAGGAAAAGTATTATATAAGAAAAATTTCTATATGTACATATAAGATGTATCCGGAACACTTGAAGATTGACTCTTTACAGAGTCTGTACGTAAAGAACCGTCTCAAATCTATCTTTCTCATTCTCATGATCCTAATCTGCCTCATAAAAAAAACAACTCTCTGATTTACAGAATTAAAAAACATAAACATTCTTCATAACCACATTACACCAGCTCATCTCTTCGTTGCAAATTTCATACCCACTCTACTTAAGACATTTTTTAGCGCTCTCCGTTGCTTAGGTGATATTTTCCACTGAAGCCAATTAGTCATATCAATCTTTATCTGTTGA
>NZ_QTLP01000033.1:0-5723 GCF_003635405.1 Parabacteroides sp. AF39-10AC
CAAATTTTCTATAGAATTAAAGAATTTTCCCCCTGATTTATCGGGTGAGCCATGTATAGTTTGCTTTAGTCCCACTTATTTTGCTTATTCTTGGAAATGAAAAATTCCTGAATTTCTTTGAAATTCAAGAATTTACATCGTTTTTCTTTTCTTAAAAGTGGTGCCACCAGCAACCGAAAATCGGTTTGTATAGCACTATTTCTCAATAAGTTATATCTTCATTACGATGTTAGTCCCTTGAATAAGGTTTTCACAACTTTGCACCGTTCAACACAATTTTGTGTCTTAGGTTCGATTTCTGCGTGCAAAGGTAGATATTTATTTGGAATTATCAATATATCCAAGAAGTTTTTTTAGCATTTAGTATATTTTCAAATATTACATTATCTTTTCGGGAAACGAAAACAAGAATATTATCTATTGAATAACAGGTATTTACAAGAAGTATATAGAATAATGGGTAACGATATAGAAACGAGCGTATTTCTTTAATTTGCCTTATGTTTCCACTGTTTCAATACTCTGCTACAAAAATAGTTATATTCCTTTAAATGCCAATAATGTCTTTGTAAAACTACAACTTTATTGTAGTTTTGTATAAGCATGAGATTAGTAAAAATATCATCTCCTAACAATATCAAACATATGAAGAACTTCAATGCACAATACGGTAAGCATTCCCGATTGGAATTATTAAAACATTTCATCTTGGAGCATGGAACTTATATCGAACTCAAAAAGGGAGAACAGTTCTCTGTTCAGGGTAAAATGAACCGCCGGGGGGCTTATATTGAAAACGGCTTATTGAGATATATCCATGTGGATGAAAGAGGAAATATACATATAGTAGGATATACTTTTTCAAATGAATTTGCAGGGAGTTTATGTACATTCATAAATCCCGACCGACCGTCATTAGTCACTATTGAGGCTGTTTGCGATTCAAAGATTTACTATCTACCGTATTCAACGGCAGAGGAATTCTTTACGACAAATGCCGAAACCATGCAAATAAAGTGTACGCTTGTCGAACAATCATACTTGTTGATGTATCATAGATTATTGGATATGTACTGTAAAACTACGGAAGAACTTTATCTTGATTTATTGAACAGATGCCCCGACATTCAAGAGCACATTACGTTGAAAGAAGTGGCTTCTTTCTTACAAGTCACACCTGAAACAATCAGTCGCATCCGCCACAAACTGAACAAATGCATCCGTTGCAAACTGGAGAAATAGCCAATCTTTAACATCCATTATAGCGGGGTCTTGACAATTGTCAAGACCTTTTTTCTTTATTCTTCCGTATTTTGCCATTTCAAGAAATCAATGTTCAATTACTTAAAACAGCAATAAGATGAAGAAGAAAATTACTTTTCACATGATGTTTTCCGTATTTATTATCTGTACTCTCTCGTGTCTAACAAGTTGTAGTAACAACGATATTCCTATTCCTGTCTTTACCTCTGAGGCATTGGAACAAACCACTTGGTAAGCACAAAGAACTGTGTACAATACCAAAATTAAAGAAGATGTATTAGCGGATAAGGCTTAAATGAAGTGTGGATGCGACTAATCAGATAATTTCAAACGTTTGGAAGACAGCAATATTTTTGTTATTTTTTTTATTTCTCGCCCGTTCAGTCAATGCACAAGTACAAAACGGGTGGACTCCAAACGATTCTGTCCGATTGACCAAAATGCTGAAAGGAGAAATGCCTATCCATATTGATGATGCTTTTAAAAGGGAACTGGAACAGTCTATTATTGGTCATTCGCCAAAAGACGATAATAGGTACTGGGATGATTTTAGGTTAGATATTGATTTTAAAGAAGATTTTCCGAATGTAGTAAATATTGAGTGCGCCACAACGTTTCACTACAAATTAAATCATAACAATAATCTATTGAATGGAAATCTAAAATGCAAAAGCCTTATGAGAAATAGTCGGATAGATAAAAATCTCCCTCTTATAAAGATTCAACAAAAAACAAACATGACTATTCCTTTAAACAAGAAATTACATTTTAGTGTATATGGAAGCTATACACTGGACAAAAAACGTAGTGTGATACTTCCGGCAACTTCTATCCCTTATAAGGTAGGAGCAGGATTTTCATATGAGATAGGTAAACATGCCATTATTAAATCCCAAACGAACTACCAATATAACATAATACAAAAAAAATGGGAATGGTTCTTTGGTGCAGGAGTTTTTTTTACCTTTTAGTAGTCTTGTAATCAATAAACTGAATTCGTATGATGCGATTAAATAAAATAATAACATTGACATTTTTCTACCTATTTTTAGGTTGCTCTCAAACAGTCGCTTGGGGGCAAACGATTAACGGAAAAATAATAGATGACAAACAACTGCCTATAGACGGTGCGACTATTATTTTGCAAACAATGGATTCGACTTATATAGGCGCATCCATTTCCAATGCTGACGGCATATTCGTTTTTAAAAGCCAACAGGAAGAATACCGATTGATAATACAACACCTTTTGTATGAAACAAAACAGATGACAGGTAAGGGAAATGATGCCGGAATTATTCAACTTCAACCTAAAGACTATGCTTTGGATGAAGTTATCATAAAGGCGGAACGTCCTTTTGTAAAAGTGGAGAATGGACTTTTAGGATATAATCTTGCTGTTCTTACCCAAAATCAACTCGTAAACAATGCGTATGAAGCATTGACAAAAATACCGGGAGTGCAAGAAGACAGAGGAATACTAACTTTGGCTGGAGCAGGAAAACTGACTGTTATTCTAAATGGGAAACCTACCACAATGGATGCCGGACAGCTTGAAACAATTTTGCGCAATACTCCGGTGAATCGTGTAGAAAAAGCGGAAGTGATGTATAGCGCACCTCCTGAATATCATGTACGGGGAGCAGTCATTAATCTTGTTTTAAAGCATGCAAACGATTACTCTTTTCAGGGGGAGATAAGTGCTGACTATAAGAACCAGTACTTCAATGACGGGGGAATGAATGGAAACTTTCGTTTATCAACTCCCAAAATGGCTTTTGATGTAATGTACGGAGCAAATAACGTAAAAAAGATAGAATACATAGACCTTGATTCCAAACATACGCTAAAAGATGAACCACATCATATCATACAAAACGAACAGTTACGTAGTAAGTACTGGAAGCACGACCTTAGAGTAGCTTTTGAATATAACTTCAACAACAAAAACAATATCAATGTAGCATACACAGGCAGTTATACCCCCGACCAGCATAATAACAGCCGGACATCAGGCAACTACCAAACCAGCAATGTGGATAAATATGTTGACAATCAAATGCACAATATTACATTGCAATATCATTTGGGGTTCGGAATTGAAATAGGTGGTGATTATACACATTATACTTCCAATAATAATCAAAGGCTATACGCAAATTATCAAGATGGAAATCAGAGTTGTTTCTCTATGGTTGGCGGACAAAAGATAGATCGCTATTCTATCTATGCAGACCGGAAACAGTCTTTACCCAAAAGATGGAATCTGGGTTATGGAGTTTCCTACCGATTTGCTAAAGACATTGATTTCCAAACTTATGATAAAGTGACAGGTAACATTCAAACTCAAAACACATATTCCAATCTAAGAGAACAAACTACCAGCTTTTATGTATCATTGAGCAAAAACTATACAACAGGTACGTCTTTATCCGTTTCTGCTACGGGAGAATATTATACGATTGGCAATTATCATAAATGGGCAGTTTACCCACAAGCATCATTGATTTACTTTAAAACACCGAAACATATGTTTCAACTTTCATTATCTACGGACAAAACTTATCCAAGCTATTGGGATATGCAATCTTCCGTCAGTTATCTTAATGGATATACAGAATTATGGGGAACGCCGGGGTTGAAACCGATGACAAACTATAACCTGAATGGGAATTATATATGGAAGCAGAAATACATCTTTGGTTTGTTTTTCACGTACACCTCAGATTATTTCACTCAAGCCGCCTATCAATCGACTGACAGGCTGGCACTAATCTATAAAAATACAAATTGGAACTATATGCAGGTATGGGGCGCAAACATCATATTGCCTTTTAAGGCAGGAAACTGGCTGGATTCCCGATTGACCTTAGTCGGTATGCAAATGCACCAACGCTGTGATAATTTTTTCGACATTCCTTTCAATCGTAAGAAATGGGTATTTAGCGGCACACTGGATAATACGTTTAAGGTAAATAAGAATTTGTCTTTCGAACTGATGGGAAATGTACAGACGCCCGTCATACAAGGGACATTTGATATAGAATCTATTTTTAATCTCACTGCCGGATTACGGTGGAATTTCGCCAATGACAAATTGAGCTTATCCGCCCGTTGCAATGATATATTTGATACGGGAATGCCTGCAACACGAGTTCGTTTTAAGGAGCAAAACTTGAATATGAATAGCGGATTTTATTCACGAGCATTTACTCTACATTTCAGTTATCGCTTTGGTGGATATAAGAAAAAAGAGGTAAAAAAGATTGATACATCAAGATTTAGATACTAATTCAAAAATGATATGAGAACATTGTTACTAATTCTGAGTGTTTTATGTTTCGGTTCATGCAAAACGTCATTGATTACCTATCGAAATGGATATATATTTGACAAGCAAGGTGAAACGATTGGTAATTATACTAACGGATATATTTATAGTTCAAAGAGAATACTTAAAGGATATTATTCCAATGGCTATATTTATGATGATAATCACAATATTATAGGGAATTATGCAAATGGATATGTGAAAATGAAAAACAAAGACGATTAATAATATAATTTCAACACTACATGGAAAGTGTATTACAACAGAGATTTTTCCGTTTATTATCGGAATACTCGCAGCGTACAGTTTCTGTTTCCGAGTTGGCAGAAGCTATCGAGGAATTGGCTACGCATGTAGCCAATTTTAGTATCAACGAACAGGATTATAGCGTATCACTGCGTTATTTTTCCTTTGGTTTGCACCGTCTTAAATCGTATCGTGTACGGTTTGAGCAAGAAAAAAATGCCCTATCTGTATCTAATTGATGAAGCGATAGGACTTTTGAACACCGAAATACGCCTTATCGAGTGGCATATCAAGTACCCGGAACAGTTACAGCAACCCGTCAACAAACAAGCCCTTTCCCCTCTTTTCCTCGCTGACAAGACTACTCTTATCAACATCATGGAAATGGTCAGCGGTCTGTTCCTCTCCAAAGAAATCGTATATCAGAACGGCAAGCCCGCCTACCTGGTGGATTTGTCCAAAGCCTTTGAATGGCTGTTCAACATCAAGATAAGCGACTGCCACCAAAAGCATGAGGACGTGATAAAACGCAAGCCGGGTAAAATCACAGAGTTTCTTAATGGACTGGCAGAGCTTATCCGCAAGGAACATGAAAAGAAAGGGTACAGATAACCAACGGCTTATGATTTATTTATAGGGGATTCCATTAGTTCCCCCGTAATTTCTTTGCGCCTGTTTTCTGAACTTTGCTTCATCAATCGATTGACAGACCATAATGTATAATCAGAAAAATGAAGCAATCATGTATATAGAGAATGACGATTTCAGCGTATGGATGCAGAAGCTGTACGCCAAACTGGAAGAACTCTGCAAGGATGTACGGGTACTGCGCAATGCCGACAGGGTGTTGCCCGAAGATGACAACCTGCTGGATAATCAGGAC
>NZ_QTLP01000033.1:5733-44339 GCF_003635405.1 Parabacteroides sp. AF39-10AC
CTGCCCGAAGATGACAACCTGCTGGATAATCAGGACTTGTGCCTGCTCTTCAAGGTGAGTATCAAGACCCTGCAACGCTACCGGGCTATCGGTGCGCTGCCGTACTTCACAATCAGCGGAAAAGTGTACTACAAGGCTTCCGATGTCCGGGAGTTCATCAAGGAGCGGTTCAGCGTTACCACGCTGCGCCAGTTCGAGAAAGAACACTGCACAAAGAAAAAGAAGTGAATTAAAAAGCCGGGGCGGTTCTGCTCCGGCTTTGCTTTTGGTTTATGGTTTGCCTAATTTGTCGGCTTCCTCCCTTAACTGCTCGGCTTGTTCGTTCAACAGTCTTGCCCGTTCCAACGCTTCTGCCTGTTTCCTGCTGCGGTATTCAAAGCCTTTCACCGAATCGGTCAGGCTTCGGATGAAAGCGTTGTCCCGTTCCCGGCTGAACTTCGTTTCCAGCAAATCAAGGCTGCTGCCGTCTGCCTTTCCTTTCATCAGGATATAGCGGTATTTTATATCGTTGTCCTGTAACCGATGCATCCGTTCCGTAAAACGAATATTCAAGATTAGCGAAGTGATACAGATAATAAAACCTGCTGAAAGAAGAAAGAACTTGGGCTTCAGGTAGGGAGTTACCCGGTATATCAGTTTGTCATGCCATGAAACGGGCGTTGTTTCTCCGGTCGGTGTATCATCAGCCGGGAACAACACCTTTAACCGCTCCTTGAAATATCGGTGCGAGGTCACGATAAGCCCCTTTATATCTTCAAGGTCTTGTTTTTGGTTCTCGGACTGCCCTTTTCCGATACTGCCGATTTGGTTTAGAATCTCCTGCGCCATGTTTTCAGTAATGCCGGATTTACCTTGCATTTCCGAAATGCGCTGTTCGATAACGTCCAGTCGGTTAATCGTTTCCTCCCGGCTGGCTGGCGTTACCTGCTTCTCCTGCCGTTCTTTCAGTTCCGTAACCATGGAGAGAAGCCCCGCCAAAATTAAGTTATTTTCCATGTCCCTATAATTTTAAGTGTCGTTTCTTTTTCTTCTTTTTTCTTTCACCGGGATTGTCGGGCGTTTCATCAGCCGGAGAGGACGGGGCGGAGAACAGACCGCCCAAGTCTGCCAGTAACGGACTGTCGATTTTGCCCAGTGTCTGCGATAGCTCCTGAACAGGTGCGGAAACCGTCTGTCGGTTGCTTTCGGTAGTGTTCAGCCCCGCATCCCCGAAACATTTATCCAGCTTGGAGAAACTGAAACTGCGGTCTATCTCCGAACCCTTGAACGTGTATTCGCCTTTGGAAAAGGATATGCCCTGTACTTCGCCAGTCTGTCCCCTGTACTTGAAATGAATCCCGATACCCTTTTCTGCCAGCCGGGTTTGTAACTGCTGCCAGTTCCTTGATTTCCCGATTTCATCCTTTACGGCATTGTAAATCTCGTATTTGGATTTGTCCGGCTCTCTCAAACGGTGCTGCTTTACATGCTCCTTGCCTTTAGCGAAATAAAGCCCGTGTTTGGTTTTCAGCTTCTTGCATACCTGCTCGTTGCGGTACATGTCGTTCCTGTCCGAAATGGTCTTGCCGTTGTTGTCTATGCGGTTGAACACGATATGCACGTGCGGATGTTCCCGGTCTTGGTGGCGCACGATGATGTACTGCGTATCGGTGATTTTCATTTCACGCATGTACTCCTGCGCAAGCTGTACCATTTTCCCGTCTGTCAGCTTGGGTGCGTCCACTGGGGAATAGCTTAGCGCAATATGTCCGACAGGCTTTTTCAGGTCGGGGTTCATCCCGGCTTGCAGTATGAAACTGCGTATGATGTCCCGGTTGCTTTCGGCTAACACTCCCTCCGCATGAAGCAAAGCCGCCTGTTCCTTGCCGAGTACATAGTTCACGCAGCCTTTAAATCCGCTTCCCTTTTTTATTTTTCCAATCATCCGACAGTTGGTTTATGATTTCAACAATCCTGTTTTTGAGTTTCACCAGTTCCACGGCTACCAGTGCGAACCCTCCGGCATTCGCCCGGTGCGCCAACTGGTTGATGTTGTTGGCTTCGCCCGCCAGCCTGCGGATAGTGTCCGCATCCTGCCTGTTCAGCCGAGGCGTTACCTCTGCCGAAACGACAGCCTGCCGGACGTACTCGCTGACGTGCAGCCCGGCTTCGGTGGCTCGCTTCCTGATTGCGTAGAACTGTAACTCGGTCAGTTTCGTGCTGACTACCCGGTTCTGCTTGTCTATCCGGCTTTTTGCCGGGCGACCTCCCGGTTTGTTCCTTATCCCTGTCATGTGTTTTTGCTTTTAGGTGGTATCTTAAAAATTGCGACCAACGGGAGAAATTTTCTTTGCTGTCAAGCAAAGCAAGGTGTTTCGGTCTACCGAAACATAACCTTGCTCTCCCTAATCATACCGTTTACCGTTGGTAATCCTGCCGGACTAAATGCCTCTGCCCCTTTTCTGTTTTGGGGTGGCACGTTGTCCGGTTTCCTGCTTTATTTCCTGCGCTTGGCTGGTACTGTTTTTCTGTTCCTGTTTCCTGCCGCACAGATAGTCGTTCAAGTCCGAATAACCCCTGTAATTGTCCGAGAAGTCACGCACACGGTAGGAATATTCCAAAGCGATAGCCTGTGTTGCCCGAAATCCTGCTTCGTCATTGTCGAGCATGCAGTGGATGCGTTTATACGGGAACAGTACGTCAATGGCTTTCGGCACATTGGCGGTAGAGTTGAGTATGACATAATCCTGCCTGTCAAGGTCGGGCATGGTCGGACAGTTCTTCATCCGGAGTGTGAGGAAAGAAAGATAGTCCATAAAGCCCTCGAATACCAAACATTTCTCTCTCGGCTCTCCCTGCTGCCTTATATGGGTGATGTCTTTCGATGTGCTGCCCTTGAAACGGGGATTGCGAAGCTCGTAACCTCCTGAATCATTCCTGAACGCCAGCGCAAAATAAGGCTTGCCACCGATGCGGTAATACATTTCCTGCACGTATGGGGCTGCCGTTCCGGGGGAAATCCCCCTTTCCTGCAAGTAGCGCATGAGTGCCGGATTCTGTAACGGCTGTATTCTGCGTATCTCTATCGGGCTGGCTGCCTGCCTTTTCGTGTCCCTTTCGGGCAGGTCTTTCCCGTGAAAGGAAAAAGAGGTAGTGTCGTCCTGCTCCAGTCGGCAGATAGCACCGTAGGCGTTGCACCCGTTCTGCTTCATCACAAGGTCGATGAGCGTCCCGCCCTCGCCAGTTCCGTAGTCACACCATAGATTGGCGTTATAATCCACCTTGAAACTCGGCGTGTTGTCCTCCCGTAAGGGGCTGCGGTACATCCCGTAACTTCCTTTTTCCGTGACGGGCTGGATTCCCAAAGAGTTCAGGTAATCCTTGATACTGATATTGTTGGCTTCCTTGTAGGTCATAATCTTTATTTTTTTATTTAACGATAGTAATAATGAAGCAAGAAGCGAGTAAGAAGAAGCACGGGACACTACTACATCTATCTTTTTCTTTTTCAACGGATTGTAGTACATGTAGTAACATAGTAATTATTTATCCTTTAAAAAAGGAATAAATATATTCTATATATTATATTGCCGTTTTTTCTTTTTCCCGGATTTTCCAAAAGTTTGGGATTCTATCTTACTTCATACTACATAATTGGTAAACTATTGTTTATTAAATTGTTATGTATGTATCAAACAATATGTAGAAGCTACTACATTCCGGTTCTACCCGTAATCATCCCCTGTACGGGAAGCCGGAACGGGCTTTATCCTGTACCCATATACCGGATAATGGTTGTTGTTGATGCGCTTCTGTACCCGCTTGAAACCGATTTTCCGCAATGATTCGCCCAGCCTTTTTTCGGATAGCTGGACGGGGGATATATTACGCAGGTATGCGAGTACCTGTGCCGTTGTCATGAAGAACAGGGCTTCTTCCTCCTCTGTCGGCTTCTCAAAGTATTGTGTCAGCATCTCAAACTCGATTGTCTGTACCTCAAATTCCGCATTTGTCAGGTGCAGTTCTTCAATCTCCGCATCATTGAACCAGTAGCGCACGCCCTGACGGTACAGGTACATAATTTCGGAATAGACGTTATCCATGTGAATACTTTCTGCCGTGGGCTTGTCTATGTGCAGCACCTCGAACGGCAAAAAACGCCTGCTGCCTGTCGGGTCGGTCAGGAACTCGTTGCCGTTCACCGAAGCCATGAAGCTGGCGAGGTGGGGGTATTCCTCTATGTAAATATCATACGGTCTGCGGTACTTCACCGCCGGGGTGGTGATAAGGTTCTTCAATGCGTTCTCGTTCTGCTTGTTGAGTTCCTTTAGCTGGTCGTCAATGTTGATGAACAGGTATTCGGCTATCAGTGTCAGGATGTCTTTGCCCTGCGGGTCTATCTTCCCGGTGAACAGGTAGTTCTTAAGCGGTGTCGGGCAAAGGTTGTCCAGCCACCACGATTTGAACTGCCCCTGCCTATCCCCGGTCAGCACCAAACAGGTATGGTTCTGACACCCTGTGTCGTTCATCGCGTTGGCTACCACACCGATAAGCCATTTCGTGAAATATTCCTCCCATTTGCCGGGGTTGGCTACCTGTACCGTGTTCAGAAGCCTGCCGATATGCCCGTGTTCGGCAGGATTCAGTAAGGGCAGGGCATTGAAATACTCCTGTATGGGGTGAGCCTTTCTTGCGAAGTCGCTTTCCAGTATCATGCGTATGTTGTCGGTCGAGGTGGCAATGTCAGCCGTTGCGTCCAGCCTGCGCCTGAAAGTGTTCAGGGCGAATTTTGTAACGGGCTGGTACAAGTCCGAAGAACCCGCAGCCCGGTATTCCGTCCGGCTCTTTACGGTGTTGAACCGGAAATCATACAGGACGTTCAACAGGCTTTCGATGCGCTCGTTCTTGGACTGCCAGCCCTCGATATGCCGTGTTTCATCACTTCTTTTCTTTTTCATCGGGAAGTCTGTTAGAAGCCGGGACATACTGCTGCTGCATCCACTTTTTGAGTTCCTCCATGTCGAAACGCAGGGTACGCCCACGCTTGACACACGGTATCATCCCCTTGCTGGCTAAATGATACAGGTAATTGACCGAATACCCGGTTATGCCGCTGGCAACGGATATTTTGACTAACACAGGCTCTTTTCCGTCCTGCCGTTCTTCGGGCTGTGCGCCCGTGACCGGGGCAATCATCTTTTCGATGTTCTCCAGCCGCTTGAAAATTTCTTCGAAAGGATTGTTCATAGGTGCTTGTTTTTTGAATTAGCACCACAAATAAAATAAGAAAAATCGGTAAAAAACAAAGCGTCAGCCGTTTGGAATCGCTTTGCTTCGCTCTGCGCCAAATTAATGTCGGCAAATGGAAAACGGCTTTGTGTTCATTACCTTACTTATTTAGGGAGTGGAGAAAAAACAGGTTTTTTGTTATCGGTTCATTTCTTTCGTGTTGTTGTTGGGTTGGCGGTGGACATTTTCGGACACGTAAGGTCATTTGCGGACAGGAAGAAACAACCTGTCATTCAGCCTTATATATTTGCACCAGTGAAGAAAAACGGAGTATTGACAAGAATAAATATATCGGTTATGGAAATAGTGACGATTGAAAAGAAAACGTTTGAACTATGGAAACAGAGGTTTGAAAATTTTGTGGGTCGTGTGGATGCGCTCTGCGTGCCTTTACGCAGGAAGCGTGACAAGTGGCTGGATAACTGCGAGACTTGCCGTTTGCTGAACGTTTCAGCCCGGACGATGCAGACTTACCGTGATACGGGAAAACTGCCTTATTCGCAGATTAACAATAAGATTTACTACAAGGCTTCGGACGTGGAAGCCTTTCTGCTCGACCAAGTAAGGGACAATTCTAAAAAGTAGGCGTATGGATTTGATAACGAAAGATTCCGAAACCACGCTGGTACTGTTTTCCTCCCTCGACAGGGTGCTGGAAAACGTGGAGTACGTGGTAATGAACTATCGCCCGGTATTGAACGGTGAACACTACCTGACGGGTGATGAGGTGTGCAGGCGGCTTTGCATCAGCAAACGGACGTTGCAGGATTACAGGGACACGGGGCTGCTGGGCTACGTGCAGCTTCCGGGAAAAATCATCTATCGTGAAAGCGAGATTTTAGACCTGCTGGAAAGACATTACAGAAAATGAAATCTTGAAAACATGAAATCTTGTTTTATTGATGTCTTGCTTTCTTGAAATATTGAAGTATTGAAATATAGCTGTCTTGTTTTCTATATTGTTTGATTAAAAGCCAGCAATCACGTTTTCTTGAAAACCGTGTTGCTGGCTTCTTCGTGGTTATACGGATAGCTGTTTCTCAACGGCTTGCATATCCCTTAGTATCGTTTGGTCTAATACTTTCGCATAATGCTGCGTCATTCGGGTGGATGAATGCCCCAGCATTTTAGCCACGTTCGGCAGTGACACGTTGTTAGCCAGTGCGATAACCGAAGCGAAACTGTGCCGGGCTGTGTGCGTGGTCAGGTTCTTTTTAATACAGCACAGGTCGGCAATCTCTTTCAGGTAGCTGTTCATCTTCTGATTGCAGGGAACGGGCAACAAAGTTCCTTTATCCATGCAGTAGGGGTTATCCTTATACTTTTCAAGTATCTGTTTGGGAATGCTCAAAAGCGGGATGTTACAGAGGTTGTTTGTTTTTTCACGGGGTTTCACTATCCACAGGTTGTCGTTGCTGTCCTCTGAAACGTGTTCGGGGCGCAAGTTATACACGTCTATGAATGCCAGCCCGGTATATACGCAGAAGATAAAGACATCCCGTACCAGTTCCAGCCGTTCAATCCTGAACTCTTTCTGCCATATCCGGTTTATCTCGGCTTGGCTTAGGAACTGTTTGTTTACCTCCACCTCGTGAAACTTGATTCCGGCAAACGGGTTCTTTGTCAGCCACTCGTTGGCAATGGCAAGGTTTATCACTTTCTTAAAACATTTCATGTACCGGATAACGGTATTCTGTGCGCAATGCTTCTCCGTCTTTAGGTATAAATCGAATTTGCGTACCAGTTCCCCGTTTACCTCACGCAGTAACATATCATCTACCTTGTAATCCCGTTTAACCAGTTCCATGAGGTATTTAAGGCAATTGTCGTAACGTCTTACGGTGATGTCGGCATAGTCCGTCCCGATTAGCTTCCGGCAGTTGTCGTTGTGTTCCTTGAATACATTATACAATGTCTTGAAAGTCTCGTCCTTTCCCTGATAGCGGTTCACTATGGCACGTGCGGAGATAATCTTTCCCTCCAGTTCCAAGTCTTGGTAAATCTGATAGAATTTCACACGCAGGGCGTCAATGTAATGGTTTAGTTCCACGGAATTGCGGTCTTTGCCTGTCGATTTCTCTTTTTCCTGTGACCAAAGTGGGACTTTTACGCTCCGCTTTAGTTGAAGTTCCACGTATAGGCGGTCATAAGTGACACGCACACGCACGGGTGCTTCCCCGTTTTTTAACAGTTTGCTACGCTTGATGAAGAACAACACGCTGAATCTTTTTCTTTCCATACGGCTCGATTTTTAATGATACAAAGTTAGGAAATCGAACCGAGAACCCTGTTATGTAAAATAGTGCAACGTGCTGTAAAAGAATGAAGTAAATACCTCGCAGTGGAACATTTCGGGCTTTTGAAAACAGTCCCTTGAATAAGGACGTATAGTTTGCTTCAATCCCACTAATTTTGCTTACTCTTGGAAAAGAAAAATCCCCAAACTTCTTTGAAATTCAGGGATTTACATCGTTTTGCCTTCTTAAAAAGTGGTGCCACCAGGAATCGAACCGGGGACACAAGGATTTTCAGTCCTTTGCTCTACCAACTGAGCTATGGCACCATCATGTCGTTTTGTATATCGTTGTTTCGATTACGGGTGCAAAGGTAGGTATTATTTTTAATCCAGCAAATGTTTTGAAAGAAAAATTCACAGGACAGTAAATTATCTATTTTTCCTGCAAAAAAATCCACTTTTCTCTTGCAGGTTCAAAAACAATGTGTACCTTTGCACCCGTAATCGAGACAACGATACAAAAAAACGGGATGTAGCACAGTTGGCTAGCGCGCCACGTTCGGGACGTGGAGGTCGGAAGTTCGAGTCTTCTCATCCCGACTCATCAAAAAGGCAAGAATCTTGAAAGAGATCTTGCCTTTCTTTTTTCAATCCTATTAATATCTAATGAATAACAAAAGGTATCAACATATATTGTTCGATCTGGACGGTACATTAACCGATCCTATGATTGGTATTACCAGTTCTGTAAAGTACGCCCTCTCCTATTTCAATATAGAAGTAGAAGATTTACGATCTTTATGCCCTTTCATCGGGCCACCATTAAAAACATCCTTTAAGGACTTCTATCAGTTTACAGATGAGCAAGCAGATGTAGCCATTGCTAAATACCGGGAATATTTTTCAAAACAAGGTATTTTCGAGAATACCCTGTATCAAGGTACTGATGAATTACTCCGTTTGCTTACCGAAAACGAAATGAAAATCTACTTAGCCACCTCAAAACCGCAGCCCTTCGCTCAACAAATTCTAGAATATTTCCACTTAGAATCTTATTTTACATTTGTTGGAGGAAGCACATTCGACGGAAGCCGTTCCGAAAAAGCGGATGTAATACAATATGTATTAGACAGCACCGATATAAAAACACGGTCTGACGTAGTCATGATCGGTGATCGTAAATATGATATAGAAGGGGCCAAAGCGAATAACATAGATTCAATAGGAGTCCTTTACGGCTACGGGGATGAAGAAGAACTAGCGAATGCCGGAGCAAACAAAATCGTTACTGATATAAAAGAACTATCATCTTTCCTTCTAACAGGGAATATCCCCATATAGAAAGCTTAAGCAGATCTATAAATCACATTAAAAATAAACATCAGCAATAAAGAGAATGAAATATTTGGAAAGCTCGGCTTCAACCGGGCTACCAATTTTTCTATAGCGATCTTCATCTGTACACGAACCGTACTCTCTTGAACCGATAATATTTCCGCGATCTCCTTCGTTTTCAATCCCTCCTCACGAGACATCAAAAACACAAGACGGCATTTCTCAGGAAGTTCGTCAATCGCTTTATCAAGCATCTCTCTCATCTCTTTTAACTCCAAATGCTCCTCCGGAGAACCCTCATCTTCCTCTTCCATTAATGGCAACAACTCATTTAAAGAAACCCTATTCAAGTCTTTATTCCTTGCTTGAAAACGAAAAGACTCGTTACGTACGGAAATATATAAATAGGTATCTATATTATCAATATCCTTTAATCGTTTCCGGGATTGCCAGACCGAGAAAAAAACATCTGTCACAACTTCACGGCATGCCTCCTTCTCGCCTAAACAATAATAAGCGAAGCGAAAAACCTGATCATAATATAAATTATAAAAACGTTCGAAAGCTCCCCTGTTATCTACCGACACAGATTCAAGCAACCCTTTGATATCTCGCACAAAAACTCCCACTCCTTTTTCTTTGATTTGGCAAACATACTAAATATAATCTAAATGCCTTTTTAAAAAGCAGACTATTTTTTCTCATATTTTACTTGCATATTCAAATTATTAAACTACTTTTGCACCCGCAATACGGAAGTAGCTCAGTCGGTAGAGCACTGGTCTCCAAAACCAGGTGTCGGGAGTTCGAGCCTCTCCTTCCGTGCATGAGCGGCAACACTATGAATATGTGTTGCCGCTTTTTTATTATTCTCCTTCTCTTCCCATTGCGATAAAAAAGCGTAAATAAGACAACATTTTTCGTTAAAGAGACTATTTTTTCTTTCAATATATAAAGGAATATACTACTTTTATTGCCGATTTTAAATCTAATTGAGACTTAGTGTAAATCGTATACCATAGAAACAGATGACAACTAACAAATTTTCAAATCGATACTCGTCTGAGAGGAAAAAGTATTTTTTCAAAAGTAAGGCGTTTATCCTGTGCCTCGGATTATTTTTGGGAGCTGGGATTATGATCGCCCTTTATAAAACATCTGTATATTTCTCGACAGATGAATCTTGTATGATGTGCCACGTGCATCCTCACGTAGAAAACAGTTGGAAACTTTCCAAGCATGTAAATAATGGAAGTGGCGTTAAGACACATTGCGTAGCTTGTCACCTCCCACCCCAAACAAATACTTGGAAACATTATAGCGCAAAGGCTAAATTGGGTATGAAAGATGTTTGGTCATACTTGACTAAAGACAGCGCGGATTTCAATTGGGAAACTAAGTCCGAGTTGGAACACGCCGTTAAATATATCCCCAATGAATCTTGTAAGGAGTGCCATCAGAACTTATTCCCCGAAGGAATTACCGATGATGGTGTAACGGCACATTTATATTATGATGAGAATGAGAAAAAGCTAGATCTACAATGTATTAGTTGCCATTTGGATGCAGGACATTACAATCCGAACTACAATCACTCCAAGATGGTTGGTATACCAGGACAAAATACATCCGGGGCATCTTCGGATACCAGTTTGTTTTTTAAGGAACCAACTACAGTTACCTCTTTCACCGACTATGTAGAACAAATTCCCGGAACAATGGTCTCATTCAAGATGATTGCTATCCCCGGAGGTTCATTCAAAATGGGTAGTGAGGAAAAAGAGGCATTTCATAAAGCAGATGAGTCGCCTGTACACAACGTAACTGTCAGTCCGTTTTTCATGGCTGAGGTCGAGGTGACTTGGGATCAATACTGGGCTTTCTATGGGAATACGATGAGTGAGGGCCGTACCCCTCCAGAGACCGTATACGCAAATAACAGTAATCCGAATGTCGATGCCATCTCCGGTCCTACACCTCCGTTCGGTTTTCCGGATCAAGGCTGGGGTGGTGGAGATCGCCCGGCTATTACAATGACTCATTATGCGGCCGAGACTTTCTGCCAATGGTTATCCAAGAAAACAGGAAAGACTTATCGTTTACCGACCGAGGCGGAATGGGAATATGCGGCACGTGGCGGCACGGAAACGCCTTATTTCTTTACGGGCAATCCAAAAGATTTCTCCGATCAAGGCTTCTGGCGTAAATTTTTCGACGCAAAGACTGATAGTATAGGTTCTTATGTGATTTATAGCAAGAACAGCAAAAACAAGACGCAAGAACCGGATTTAGTAAAAGCCAATCCCTTTGGTTTAAAGAATATGTTGGGTAATGTAATGGAATATTGTGCCGACAAGTATGATCCTGAAGCTTACGCTAAAAGCGGAAGTAGCGCCACAGATCCATTGGTTACCGAAGGTACTGAGTGGGTAGTGAGAGGCGGTAATTACACCTCCGATGCGGCAGATCTTCGCTGCGCTTCCCGTGATTATACCAAACATGAAGCTTGGTTAAAAACCGATCCGCAACAACCGAAGAGTATCTGGTGGTACTCCGATATCAGAGGAATCGGTTTCCGTGTTGTATGTGAACCTAATAAATAGTGTCTAAAAAATAATATCATGAAAAAAGAGAACAGCATTAGCAGAAGATCATTTCTGAAAAGTTCAGCCCTAGCGGGTGCGCTTGGAGCAATTGGAACAGGTAGTACAGTTGGTGTATTAACTTCTTGTGGTGGAGGTGAAAGTGCGAACGCAATAAAGCCTTTGAAAGAACCCGGTACTTATTACGTGCCCGAATTACCAGATCTGGCGACTGATGGAAAAGAACTAAAAGCTGGTGTAATCGGTTGTGGCGGACGTGGTTCCGGAGCCGCTTTTAACTTCTTGAACGCTGCGAACGGCGTTACGATCGTGGCTTTAGGCGATACGTTCCAAGAACGTGTCGATGATTTGGCAAAGAAATTAAAAGATGAGAAAGGAATTGATGTACCGGCTGATAAACGTTTCGTCGGCTTGGATGCATACAAACAAGTGATTGATAGCGGTGTAGATGTAGTGATCGTCGCCACTCCTCCCGTATTCCGTCCAGTTCATTTCCAATACGCCACAGAAAAGGGCAAACATTCCTTCTTAGAGAAACCTATCTGTGTTGATCCGGTTGGTTACCGTACCATTATGGCTACCGCAAAACAAGCTGCGGCAAAGAACTTATGTGTCGTAACCGGTACTCAACGCCATCACCAACGCAGTTATGTCGAGTCTTACAAGAAGATCATGGAAGGATTGATCGGTGAGATCACGGGCGGTACGGTTTACTGGAATCAGAATATGCTTTGGTATCGGGATCGTCAACCGGGATGGAACGATTGCGAATATATGATCAAAGACTGGGTAAACTGGAAATGGCTTTCCGGCGACCATATCGTAGAGCAACACGTACATAATATAGATGTATTCACTTGGTTCAGCGGATTGAAACCAGTCAAGGCTGTAGGTTTCGGTTCTCGCCACCGTCGTATCACTGGCGACCAATATGATAACTTCAGCGTTGATTTCACAATGGAAAATGGTATCCATATGCATAGTATGTGCCGCCAGATAGATGGTTGTGCAAATAATGTAAGCGAATTCATCCAAGGAACCAAGGGATCATGGAGCAGTGACACGATGGAGATCAAGGATTTGGCAGGAAACGTTATCTGGAAATATGATAGTGAGGCCGAAAAAGCGAACTTCAAGCAAACTGACCCGTATACATTAGAGCATGTAAACTGGATCAACTGCATCCGTGGTGGTAAACAAATCGAGCAAGCTTCTGAGACTG
The DNA here is from genome assembly GCF_003635405.1 of Parabacteroides sp. AF39-10AC. NCBI lineage: Bacteria > Pseudomonadati > Bacteroidota > Bacteroidia > Bacteroidales > Tannerellaceae > Parabacteroides > Parabacteroides sp. AF39-10AC. Next base: position 18,398 of record NZ_QTLP01000033.1, read on the forward strand.
CTATCTCCAATATGGCCGCAATCATGGGTCGTGAGTCCGCTTACACGGGTGCCGAGACCACTTGGGATGCCATGACTGCCTCAGCATTGGATTACACTCCGAAAGATTTGAACTTAGGAAAGATGGATATGAGCGGCTTCGTCGTTCCTGTTCCGGGTAAACCAATCGACAAGAAATAATCCAGACTGTTTATGACATTAAATAGAAGAAACTTTTTAAGAACCTCCTTATCCGGCGCTGCTTTAGCGGTAGGAAGTACGGCCTTGGCCTCCTGCTCTTCCAAGTCGGCAAACACTGCCAAAGGAGAAAAAGGGAGCGACAAGCCCGGCAAGGACCTTGAATTAAAGCTTTCTTTCCAAGAGGGAATCGCCCCGGGTGAAAGTTTGAACGAGAAACTTGATTTTATGGAGAAGTTGGGCGTTGTAGGTTTTGAGCCGGGTGGCGGAGGATTAGCCAGCCGGGTAAACGAGATCAAGCAGGCCTTAAACGGACGTAATATCAAAGTGAGTGCCATTTGCGCCGGCTTCAAAGGCTTTATTCTTTCTACCGATCCAGCCATCCGCAAGGAATGCATGGATACGATGAAAGAGATCATCGCCGCAGCCGGTGAATTAGGTTCTACGGGCGTGATTATCGTTCCTGCCTTTAATGGTCAAGTCCCCGCCTTGCCTCATACGATGGAGACACGGGATTTCCTTTGCGAGCAATTCAACGAGATGGGAACTTTCGCCGCCCAGCATGGGACTAGCGTCATCTTTGAACCTTTGAACCGAAAAGAGTGTTTTTATCTACGTCAAGTAGCCGACGCCGCCTCTTTATGCCGGGATATCAATAATCCGGGTGTACGTTGCATGGGCGACTTCTGGCATATGACATGGGAAGAGACCTCTGATATGGGAGCCTTTATCTCCGGTGGAGAGTATCTCCAACACGTACACGTGGCCAGCCGCAAACGTCGCAGCATGCCGGGTGAGGATGGAGATGCCGATAACTATATCAATGGTTTCAAGGGATTGAAAATGATTGGTTATAACAACTACGTAAGTTTCGAGTGCGGATGTCAGGGAGACCGTAACGTGGTAGTCCCCGCCGCCGTCAAGTTATTACGTGAACAATGGGAACAAGCTTGATAAGATGCCTTTAGTATACCCAAATATGCAATTGAGTGAGGTGGTGGAAGAACACCCCTCACTCATTCCCGTAATCAACCGGTTTGGGATTCGTCTCGGGCTTGGCGACAAATCGGTGAAGACGCTCTGTGAAGAACATTCGCTGGATACGGACTTTTTATTGACAGTGATCAATACCTTCCTCAACGAGGAGTATTTTCCGGAGAAGAAGTTACAAACTTTCCATACATCGCAGATTATTGATTACCTGACAAAGACGAACCAATACTATTTACGTTATCAGCTCCCCAATATAGAACGCCATCTAGGTTCCTTTATCTCGATGAGTACGCCCGGCAATCCTACTCTTGGATTGATAGGACGCTTCTTCTCCTCATTCAAGGAAGAACTCATCGCCCGCATTGAGAAAGATGATAAGATATGGTTCCCCTACTGCATGTCGTTAAGTAAAAAGCTGGGAAAAGAACCGGCGCGAACGATCGATGGATTGCAAATCACCTCCGAGCAACGTACGGAAGATACCATCGAGGCCCTTTTAGCCGACTTAAAAAGTATCATGGTCAAGCATCTTTCGGGAGATTACGACGAGAATTTATGTTATGCCGTCCTCTTCTCCGTCTGTAGTCTGGAGAAAGACATCAAACAACACAACCGGATCCGGTATCGAATCCTTACCCCCATGGTCTCGGCCATGGAAAAATTATGTATCTAACGATCTGAAATGCATCGAAACAAACAAATAGCGATCATACTGTCTGATACCCTAAGAAGTATTGGGCTGCAAAGCTTGCTGACCGACTACTTCCCCCCGGTAGAGGTTTGCTATTTTCCAAATTTCGAGATGCTTTCCTCCACAGGAAGCGACACCTACGATTACTATTTCACCGATTCAGATACCCTTGTGCTCAACGCAGATTTCTTCCTCCCGAGAAGAAACAAGACCGCCCTCCTCATCGACAGCACCGAAGAACACGGGGCGCTCTCGTCTACGAACCGTATCACGTTACGTTCCTCCCAAGAGACCATTATCGAGCAATTGCAACAATTATTTACGAGCGACAGCTCCGGCAACACCACTACCGAAAACAACAAGGACCTATCCAGCCGTGAGGTAGACGTACTTCAACTGATCGTAAAAGGCATCACGAATAAAGAGATCGCCGATAAGCTGAACATCAGCTTGAACACCGTCCTCACCCATCGTAAGAACATCACCGCCAAGCTGGGCATCAAGACCGTTTCCGGCCTCACCTTCTACGCCATCATGAACGGGATCATCTCAGGTGACGATATCGAACTATAGCGAAGCCAACAAACCAGCTTTCAAAATCACTACATCTAGTGATTGACCATCCTGTTTCTTTACCGTTTCTTCGCGATTGAAAAAATATACTAACAAAAGAAATTCGATGAAGAGACACTACTTAGGTATCATCGCCCTAGGTGCGTTGGGGCTGCAAAATGTATACGCCGAGAATATCAAGGCTAACGAGAACGACACGATAAAAACCTATAACATGGGTGAGGTAATCGTGACCTCATCCACGAAGGAGACAAATAACCTCCGTACGTTACCCGGTTCCGTATCAATCCTTTCCCCGCAAATGATCTCCGGCAGGCAGATCGACGCATTAAAGGATATAAGTTCTTTCGTCCCGAATCTATACATGCCGGATTATGGGGCAAAACTAACCTCGGCCATCTATATCCGCGGTATCGGAGCCAGAAGTAGCGGACAATCCGTGGGCTTATATGTAGACAACGTGCCTTATCTGGATAAAAGCACCTTCGATTTCGAGCTGACCGATATCCAACGCATCGAGGTATTACGAGGGCCGCAAGGAACCTTGTATGGTCGTAACGCCATGGGGGGCATCGTAAATATCTATACCATCTCCCCGTTCGATTACCAAGGAAAGAAACTCTCCCTATCGGCCGGAAGCTACGGGCAATATAAAGTCAAAGCCTCCCATTATGCTAAGTTGAGCGAGACCATCGGATTCACCGCCGCCGCTTTCTATGACCATAGCGACGGTTTCTACACCAATGCCTACGATGGGAAAAAGATCGATAAGGAAGACAATGTAGGCGGCCGATTCAAGTTAGAAGGTCGCTTCAATCCGAGCTTCCGTGCCTCCTACTCCCTTTCCGTAGATTATACGGATCAAGGAGCGTTTCCATATGGTATGTTCATCGGAACCGGAAATACCGATCACAAGTATGTAAATCCTATCAATATCAACGATCCCAGCTCTTATAAACGGACGGTCATCGCCAATAACCTGTCCCTCGAATACCGGAATGAGCACGTGATACTGAGCAGTATCACCGGTCATCAATATTTCAAGGATGATATGAAGATGGATCAAGACTTCTCCCCTCTCTCGATCTTTACCCTCAACCAAAAGCAAAAGCAAAACGCTTTCAGCGAGGAATTGGCGATCAAGAGCAACACGAGGAATAATTACCAATGGTCCTTCGGACTCTACGGTTTCTACGACGATCTACATACGGACGGCCCGGTCGATTTCAAGGAAGACGGAATTAAGACCGTTCTCCAGCCCGTATTCGATCAATTGAAGAAAGATCACCCTAAAATGCCCTATCTAAAAATACTGGACGATCATCTTTATATTCCGGGTTCTTTCGACACCCCTTCTTACGGCCTTGCATTGTATCACCAATCCACTTATAACAATCTGTTCACGGAAGGCCTGTCAATTACCGCCGGTATCCGCTTGGATTACGAGAAGCAAAAGATGGATTACAATTCCGAGGCTAAGATGAGAATGGGGTTCGGCTTCGTAGAAAACGGACCGGTTATCGACATCGAGAAACTTTTCCCGATCCCAACCACCGTGATGGACGCCAGTGTCTCCCAAGACTTCTGGCAAGTACTTCCGAAAATATCTTTAAAGTACGAATGCTCGCCAAACACGTTCACCTATGTATCGGTAGCGAAAGGTTATAAGACCGGGGGCTACAACGTACAAATGTCGGCAGACGTGATGCAAAGCCAGATGCAATACGATATGATGAGCGCTTTCAAGGACATGATGCCGATCGAGGTCAAAGAACCTACCCCCATCGAGGAAGTAGCCGCCTACAAACCGGAGAAAAGCTGGAACTACGAGATCGGTATCCGTAGCGAGTTGCTATTCCAACGCCTAAGCGCAGAATTGACAGGTTTCTATATGGACATTAAAGACGTGCAGCTGACCAAATTCGTAAATAGCGGAAACGGCCGTATCCTCACCAACGCCGGGAAAGCAAAAAGCTACGGTATAGAGGCCTCCTTGCGTGCCCGCATCATCGATGGGCTAACCGCCGACGTTAATTACGGTTTCACCCATGCTACGTTCCGGGATTACAACAACGGGAAAGAGGATTTCAAGAACAACTTCATCCCATATACCCCACGTCATACCCTCAACGTCGGACTGCAATACACCCGCCTGTTCCGTAACGCATGGATAGACCAATTCTCCGCCTCCGCCCAATTCAGCGGTGTCGGAAAGATCTTCTGGACCGAGCGAAACGACATCTACCAGAAATTCTACGGAACGGTGAACGCAAAGGTAGGCGTACGCAAAGGTATCGTCAACGTAAACCTATGGAGCCGTAATATAACGAACACCCATTACTCTGCATTTTATTTCGAGTCATTCGGGAATCCGTTTATCCAACTAGGTAAGCCTTTCCAGATCGGTGCGGAGGTGGCGATCGCCTTTTAAGCGCAAGCGTTCAATAGAAATAAAAAACGGGAGAGCCGGCTATTACACCAACTCTCCCGATAACATTTCACATAAAAACAAAATCGATCTTTTTTATCTAGCTATTTTAAAAATCGTAAGAAATATCAGCTTAAAGTACTCAAACAATGTAGGATGGTTAATATATCTCATATTGAGTTCAATTTTCGCCGGCATAATATCCTCAACATAAGTTTTGTCGGGATTTGAAGACTGTCCAAGTAACCTATTTTCATCCATATACACTATAGATGCGTAATCTGTAATACCCGGCCGGACAGCCAACACACGCCTTTGTTCAGTCGTATACATATCGACATACTTACGCACCTCGGGCCGAGGACCTACCAAACTCATATCCCCTTTAAGTACATTGATCAATTGAGGAAACTCATCCAATTTATACTTACGGATATAATAACCAGACCGTGTAATCCGTGGATCACGCCCTCCTACGGTAATAAGTCCCTTCTTATCAGAACCTACACGCATACTTCGAAATTTAAGCAACTGAAAATCTCGATTGTTACGTCCTACACGAATTTACCTATAAAAAACAGGTCCGGTAGAATCACACTTAATCCAAATTGCCAGAATAACAAACAAAGGACTTAGCAAGATAAGACCTATCCCGCTGGCTACAACATCAAAAAAACGTTTCAAATCGATTGATTATTTTATTGGGTAATAATATCAACAAAATTAGAAATCACATACTCTACGTCCTCATTCGTAAGACTGGTATGCAAAGGAAGAGTAATCTCGTTATGGTATTGGTTGTAAGCATTCGGATAATCTACGATATCAAAACCTAAATTTTTATAGGCCGTCATCATTGGTAAAGGCTTATAATGTACGTTACAAGCGATTCCACGTTCAGCCATCCGCTCTATCACAGCATTTCGATATTCCACATCCTCACCAAGCAAACGTACTAGATACAAATGCCCACTCGAAGAATGGTCATCACCAAAATGATCCAAGACCTGCACATCGCACCCCCTCAGTCCTTCATTATACCTCTCAATAATCTGACGACGACGATACAGCATTTCCGGATAACGCTTCAACTGCGCAAGACCAATACCCGCCATTACATCCGTCATATTACACTTATAATACGGAGCGACAATATCATACTCCCATGCTCCCAACCTCGTCTTAGCTAGTGCGTCCTTGTTCTGCCCATGAAGGGAAAGCAATTGAAACTGTTTATAAAGAGACTCGTTGTCAACCCCATCATGATTTCTCCAAGTCAACGCACCTCCCTCTGCTGTCGTAAGATTTTTCACGGCATGGAAGGAAAACGAAGTAAAATCAGCGATCTCACCACACATCTTTCCATGCCATTTGGCACCAAAAGCATGGGCGGCATCCGCAAGTACGATAACCCGACCGTATGCCTTCTGGATATCATTCACTGGCGAAAACAAATGTTTCTTGCTCTCTACGGCAGCGAATATCTTATCATAATCACAAACCACACCGGCAAGATCAACAGGCAGAACCACCTTTGTCTTCTCCGTGATCGCATCTGCCAACTTATCATAATCCATCTCAAACGAATCAGGAGCGGTATCTACCATGACAACCTTTGCCCCCACATGACAAGTTACACTTGCGGTAGCGGTATACGTATAAGCGGAAGTAATCACCTCGTCTCCTGGCCCAACGCCCAAAACACGCAATATCAACTCCATACAAGCCGTAGCCGAATTCAAGCATACAGCTTGATCCGTTTGGCAGCACATGGCAATTAATCTCTCAAATTCTTTTGTCTTAGGCCCCGTAGTGATCCAACCGGAACGAAGAGCCTCTGATACTAAATAAACTTCACTTTCAGTTATATCAGGAGGAGAAAAAGGAATTTTTTTTATACTCATAACCTCATACAAGTTTATAATTATTATTAATCATTCAATCAAAATCGTAAAAAACTTTTTTGAATTTATCATAAATATGATCAAATGTTAGATTATCTGCAATATATTTTTTCGCTTGCTTACCTATTTTTTCTCTTAGAGAACGATCATCCATTAATTTTATAATAGTATCAGCCATTTTTTGAAAATCAGTTCGGATAAAGATATGTTCTCCATCAACAATCCCCTCCAGTCCTTCTGCTCCAATTTCAGTTGTCACAACACAGCAACCGATTGACATCGCTTCAATAATTTTATTTTGTACTCCAGCTCCAGAATACATCGGAACAACCACAACAGAAGCTTTCTTCAAATAAAACTTAGGATCATCGACAAACCCCGTAATAATAACATGCTCAGATGCAAGTCGACAAACAGAGGCAGATGGTCGAGAGCCTACAATATAAAAACGAACGGATGAATCCAAAAGCAAAATAAGAGGTAGCACATATCGAACAAAAGTCGTTACAGCAACTATATTTGGTTCATAAAACATAGATCCTACAAAAACAATATTTCGAGAATCATTAGGAATAATAAGTTGATCGTCAAAATCAACACTATTACCGATTACCTCAATATGTTTATTTGAAATTTCTAGATCTGCATGCCTCAAAATAAACTGACGATCGACATCGGATATAATAATAAATTTATCAAAAGATTTTAAAACTTTATTCTCATAACTAATTAATCGATTTGCCTCGAATTTATAAACCAGCCTCCATATCCAATTCGCTTTTAAAGAAGCTCCAATATAGTTCATTGAAATAGCATCAACATAATCAATTATCTTATTACACTTACTTCCATCAACGTACGGAACGGTTCTAATATTATTACAAAAAACATAATCATACAAAGATAAATGTTCCTGTATATAACTCATCATCCTCGGAGAATAAAAATAACTACATTGTAATGGTCTAGATTTAAAAAAGCCCAATAATGCGCGTAATACACATTTCCACTTGGGCTCTAAGAATTCACTTATTTGTCGACAAAAACAACGCAATTCGGTTAGATCCGCAAATGTTTTATAAGGATTACAAGTATATACCAAATCAACTTCAAATATTTGTGACAACATCCGAATCATTTGAGATGTACGAATAGAAGCTCCGTCTTGAACTGGAAATGGACGTTTAGAACTAATTACAAGAATACGTTTACGAGAATCCATGACACAAATAATTTGCTCACAATTTAATCATTAGGCAATTGAAACTTTACAATAAAATGCCTCTCTCTTTTTTCCTCTGGAGGCAATTGCATATAATCATGATAAAGATTGGTCAAATACCGATCATAGTCAGCAGGTATATAAACGATTTCTCCTTCAAATAAAGCCTCTTTTGGAGGAAAATATACAGAAGCATCAAATATTTCTCCGTTATAATATTTTCTACCAGTAGGAATACCTAGAGGATTCCCTCTCTTTGAAGAAGCCACAAAACGATCAAACCAATAAACCCATTTCGCATGTGGAATAATACCAAAGATAGATCCCAGCATTTTCTTAATTTGGAATCTTCTCTTTAACGATGAATCTAGAGATACAAATTCTGACAAAGACTCGCTTGGATATTGCGCATATAAAACCATGATGGATACAAACTGGATTACATTGGCGATAAAACCTTTTATAGCTTGTGCGATTTTATACTTAGGCACTGAATCTAAAGCAAACACATCAATATATAATCCTTTGGGGAAGGGTGAATTCTCATTAAAAAGCTCTATATTAAAGGAGTTCTTTCTATATATCTTCAAGAACACAGTTTTTGCATCAGTGTCTCTATTAGGATAGTCAAACTCATATTTATTCCCCAATCTCCCCTCCTTACACAATCGAATCAATTTTTCATAATCATCACGCCTCATCATTACGTCTAAATCATCATCCCAAGGAATAAAACCCTTATGTCGGATAGCCCCCAAACAACTTCCACCACTAAGCATTAATGTCAAGCCTTCTTTTTCACATAATTTCGCTACATCCCTGTATATATCCAACAAAGCTCGCTTCATGGCAGAAGACTCCGAAGATGTCATCTCATGTAAATAATTCGTTTTATGAGCTAACTCATTCATCAATTCACTATCAGATTTCATCTTTACGGTCTTTTTTTAACATCCACCACTTCTCCGGTCAGGGAAGAAAATATAGTATTCACCGACACAGACGCAACAACACTTGATTTCAACAAGGTATCCTCCGGTTCTATGCCAAAATTTCTCTCCCGCATAGGGGTCTTAGTCCGTTCCGGATTAATACAATTGATACGAATACCACTATCCTGCCACTCTTCACTCAACGCTTGTACAAAATTCACGATAGCGGCTTTAGAAGATGAATACAAGCTATATAATTGACGCCCCCTCGTATAAGAACTGGAAGTAAACAGCAGCAGCGCCCCTTTGCTCATTTTTAAATATGGATAAGATTCCCTTGCTACAATAACAGCTCCAAGATAATTCACATGAATACTTTTACAAATCTCCTCATATGTCATTGTAGCCAATGGCTCCCGATTCAAGACTCCAGCCGTATTGACAACCGCATCTATACGCCCTTCCTTATCCATGACAGTTCTCAAAGCATCAGCCACTAGAGCCGAATCGGAGACATCCACTCCATTCTCTGAACGGCTGAAAGAATAGATATGCGCCCCGTACTGGCGACAAATATGGATAATATCAAGCCCAATCCCATAGCTTCCGCCAAAAACAACAATAACCGATGAAGGCAAAGCGGCTATAGTCTTAGGAGTTACCGTTTCATTCTGTTGAGCGATTGATTTTAGCTGAAACAACTTATCCAATAAAAACAGATCTTCTTTGTAAGTCAATTTCATATTAAACTGTTCACCCTTGACTACATACACGAATTCTTCCGGAAGATATCTGTAAACAACTCCACAATCATCTGTCGTTTGAAAATCAAGATCTTTCAATGCTAATTCATAAGCCCGCTTTATCGTAGAACGTTTAAAAGCTTGCGGAGTCTGCCCATTACGCAAATACTCACGAGCTGGTATTCCTGTAATATGGTCTTCCACATCCACTTGAATGATTGTATCAGTCGTCTTGATCGCAACATCCACCGCATTATACGTTTTCAACGCATTGATGCAATCAGTAATAATACGATCATTGACCAATGGGCGAACCGCATCATGGAAGATCATATTCACCTCTTCCTCATAAGCATTAATCGCCGCTAAACTTGAATGGTAACGTTCCTTTCCTCCCTTGAGGATTTTCTTCATCTTGGAATATTCATTCTTCACCAAGATATTCTCTACCTCCTGCACATAATTAGGATTAGAAACCACAACGATCTCATCTATTAACGGATGATTTTGGAAAACATCTATCGTATGTTCAATCACTTTTTTCCCTGCCAACTTCAAGAACTGTTTAGGCGTCGCATCACCTAAACGTTGACCGAAGCCACCGGCCAAAACCACAGCTATATTTCTCATGATCTACGTTTATATATATTAAAATATAAATAAATACCAATAACAAATATTGGATAAGCATATAAGGCGCAAAAAGCGACTAATTTCCACTTCTTTTTTACACTCCCATTAACCCAAAAATATTGAACATATTTCTTAAAATTCATATCATTTAAAACCTCTTTAACAATACGATTAGCTCTAATTGAAAAAGGCTTTTTTTGAGGATATTTAAATAACAAAGCATTACCAACCCAAGTAAAAATAAGTTCTTTATACAAAGCATTTTCTTTCAAATAAATTTTATTTTTTTGCACCAAGAATTTTTCCATCATATTCACAGTATACAGTACATCTTTATCCTTCTCTTTTATCGTATTAATTATACTATCTTTTCTATTCCATCTATAATAATAGTAAGGAGAATCCATCACGATCAAAGAAGACGAACAAATCAAAGCCTTAAACACAAATAATAGATCCTCATATAAAACACCTGTATCAAATCTTAATTCATTTTTCTCCAAAAATGATCTATTAAAGACCTTATTACAAGAAGAAGCTGTAAAACACTCATTTTTCACACAATGTAGCAAATAAGATTCACCTGTTTCAAAACAAGTTTTCCCCTTACTTATAGGGTCTTGCATATAAACCTCATCAGCAAAGCGATATCTTCCTAATACAATTATATCAACCTCATTATTATACGATAAAACCGCCTCTATTTCTTCACAAGTATTCAAAGATATATAATCATCCGAATCAACAAACAGAATATAATCTCCTACTGCATTATCAATACCAACATTACGAGTATATCCTAAGCCCATATTTTTTTGATCTATAACACGAATTCTATCATCAATCCTACTATACTCTTCAATTAAAGATAAAGAGTTATCACTAGAGCCATCATTTATCACTACAATCTCGATATTTTTATATGTTTGATTTATCAACGAGCTCAAGCACTCATTGATATATTTCTCAACATTATAAACCGGAACAATTACTGAATACTTTCTTTTCATCATTTACGAACAGATAAAACATAACACCAGAAAAAATTCCTCCTAGAAACAATGTGAAAATCAGAAAGGAATAAACAAACAATTAAGCTTATATTTTCTTTTAAACCAATAAATCAATTGAACACAAAACAAAACACAAAAAGGTCTATATAAAGCTGTTATAACACTTAAAGGCTCCGCTCTTGGAGACATAAAAAATACAGGAAGCACATAAAACAATATATACATATATGAATATTTTTTCTTACATCTACCGGCAAATCGCATAATTATAAATGTACACATATAACCAACGATCATAACTCCGAACATATTCCCTAAAAGATAAGATTCCGCAATCGCACTACTTCCCATACCATGTCCGTTTAAATAATATCTAGGAGATACTTTATACGACAACCAGTCTGCCCAAGAATACCCTTCCCGTACCGTACCTAAAGTTTGTCCATTAGGTATTCCTAATCCCAAATACTCCATCAACCTATTTTCTCTAAAACTATTTGTTATTGGCCCAACAAAATAAAGCCATCCATTAGCAACTTCATCCACATATTGTATCGTACGGCCTATCGTTTGAATAGAAGTGCCTTGTTGCCAAAAAAAAGATTGAATCAATTGCGTGAAAACAACATCATCCTTTTTTTGATCTAAATCTTTAAAACCACTATCCCTAAAATCATTAACGAGTTGAGCTACATATATTAAAGAAAATCCGATCAACACAAAACGTAACATCCATCTCCAATTCACTCTAATACCTCTAATACCTAAATAGACAAGAAATGCCAATACTTGCGTAAATGTTGCAGATCGACCACCAGTACCTAACAGTATCAACAATGTAAAAATGTAAAAACAACTCACTAATATATATTTTTTCCCTATGGGAAATGTACTTAAATACAAGTATATTCCAGCCACACAAAGATCATCACTAATTCTCAAAATAGGATTATCAACAGTTGTTGATGATTCATTTAAATACACCGCCAAATAACCATTTTCAACAACAAATTTTACAGCTTGATATAAATACAGCAAATATGGTACACAAAATGATATAAACAAGAAGAAACCCAATCGACGTATTTCAAATATCAACGAATCATTTTTCACGCACATTTTATAATTATATCTATCAACAAAGAGACAAGAAGACAAAAAACCAACAAATGAAAAAAGAAGATAAAATATAATTGAATTCAACATCTCAAATTGAATTGACAATGAGAAATAAGACCAATCATTAGCCCACGTCGAGACATAAAAATAAGCATCTTCAAATCCTAGCGCATCTAAAAATACACGAGACATAATAAAAACGCCAAACGCTAAAACATAAAACGTATATAAAAGAGAATCAACATCCTTAACGACAAGCAACAAGACTATACAAAAAAGATATATAGAGCATGAATAATATTTCAAAAAAGACACTATCACCTCACTTGGAGATTGTACCCACAGAATAAACTGAAGAAATATTAAGATAAAAAACAAAACAATTAACCCCTTTATTTTTTTCATATATTCAAATTCTAATAAAAACAAGTAGAATATATTTCATCTTCCTTTAAATACATCCATAATACAATATTCAACACCTCACGTAGAACTTTCATCTAACAATGAGGATTATATCAACCATCTATAATTGTTAAATGACACATCCGGACAAATCGCATCATCAGGTTTCTCATCCCCTGAGCAACAAAAAGCAAGGCTAAAGTATCTAAAACAGAGAATACAAGAGTGGTTAATAATCCAGCAAAAAATGTCGTATTTTCTTTCTCCATTGAATATCTCATTCCAAGGAAAACAATCACTCCACAAAGCAATGTTACCACCAAATGCTTCGCATACATAAACACGTATATTCTCAATGGCTCATCCAAGCCCTTGCGAAATAAATAGCAAGGTTTCCAACAAAAAACGACTAGAAATAAGCTGATCAGAACCCCGGATAACACACCATGCAATCCAAAGGAATACCCCAAGATGATAGATAGACCAACATTAACAGACGCTTCTATCACCGGAGCCCAAATATCGCTAAATAAGCCATAAGCATTAATATAAGTATCGACCGTTGTTCGGCTTAAATTTATAAACAGAATAGCCGTCATCAACAACAAGCTCAAGGAATCCATAACATATTCCTTGCCTATCCAAAAGGAGACAAATGATGGAGTAACCAAAAGAACCCCGAAGCACATGATACACGAGAACAAGAATCTTATAGAAAACAGTTCCGCAAATACACTCATGATCTTTCGCTTATCCCCTTCAGCTATCAAATTTCCAACCCCGGCATTCACACTGTTAAACAGAGCCGTCATCAAAGTTTGAACACCCATTACAATCAACATATAATTGCCGTACAAAGCAACTATCGTTAATGTCGTATAGGCATATATAATAATGGGACTACTCTGCGTCAACGCAAATCCCGCAATCTTATGAAAAAACAACTGCTTGACCTTCGTGAGCACATCCGGATATTTCCTAGCCAACTCTTTACCTACATACAAATCAGTCTTTAAACAAGGATAAGTCCGGGCGATCACCCGATTCAAAGCCACCGAAGCCACCACAGCGAACACCACTTCCAATACCAGCCACCAAACATACCCATTAGATAAATACCGGATCGCCAATATTTGGCAAAGCAGTTTCGCCAACATTGAGGCTTTGTAACTATACTGTATCTTATACTCCTGCTGATCCGCAGATAGCACAATCTGCTTATAATTAACAAAATAGCTCAATAGTGCGCTAACCAACAACGCCCCGAAAGAGGCATACGCATACCATAACGGCAATGGCATCTTGGCGAAGATCCAAGGGAAAAAGGCCATCAGGACTACACTCCCGGCTATTACGATCCATGCGATACGCCGATAGAGCCATCCTTGCAAGGATACGATCTCATTAATTGCGTTCGCATCTTTCTCGGCAAGCGGTTTATAAAGGGTACAAGAGATAGCCGATCCCACCCCCAGCTCTGCGAGGTTCAAGAATTGCAGCAAATTAGTAGCCGTGGTATTCAGCCCCAGCACCTCCGCCCCCAAGTAATCCAAGAAGAGCTTTCGGGAAAAGAACTGGAGGATCAAGTTGATGAAATAAAACACCAACGCCACCGAACTGTTTTTTATGCTCTTGGATGTTCGCGAATCTGTCTTTGCCATATCTTCGACAAGCGTATCTTTTGTCCCAAGCAGTGGGAGAGCACTGTCCCAAGGCATGGAACAGATAACTCCTTCCGGTTGGGAATCTACTGTTCCCTTACCGGGGAAGTCTCTGTTCCCTTATCAGGTAAACCGCCTTTACTAGTACTGGTAATAGCGATTTAGCGCAAGCATCTACCCCCTATAGCCATACCCCTTAGCCCCAGTGTTCACTGGAGTTTGAGAAGGTACCGAAATATCGGATTAATTTATAAATTATTTGTTTTTAAACACAACAGTTCTTGTGTCGTAACTATTCAGCATGTTGTGTAAAACGTTCTGAAATCTTTTTCCCACTCTTGCAATAACAAAATAGATTCCTCTACTTACCTCAAAGCAGAGATTATTCTTTCTTTTCACAAGATAAAAATTCTATTTTTCTCTATCTCTTTTCTAAGGGCATTTTACTGTGCCCTAAACCGGGTTGTATTAAAATTTTAGAGGATATGTCAAAACTCAATTTTAGCCCAGATGAGCTTTTGATTTGAAACTTGAACATCCTTAAAGACAAAAAGAAGAGTCGTACCATTACTCAAAACAGAGCTTGATACGCCTCTTTTAGGTCTTGTAAGGACAATCTGTAATTTTTCGGAGAGGTCATTTTAGTTTTGACACATCCTCAATCCAATGAAATCCCTAGCTGAGCTGCCATGTAATTTAACCTTTCCAATCACACTGTGATAAGTAGCAGCCATTTCAGCACCGGCATCACTACCGTAATGAAGTGAATTGTTTCGTTGAGTAGTAAGCTTCCGAATGGTTCGCACAACAAGGTTGCTATCTATCGGTAGTTCCCCATCATCCAAGAAAGTAAATATCTCTTTCCTAAATCAATTCAGATAATTAAGGGCTTCTGTATAATACTGACTTCTAAATTCTGAATTCTTTGACTGTCCACTGTCCAACAAGGTACGCAATTCGATTAGGAGTCTCTTCGTTTCCGTAAGCCTGATACCTCTGAAAGATAATACATCTTACAACGATAAGATGATACACCTTACATTAACAAGATGATACATCTTCCGCACGAAGATAAAACATCTTTATCAGACTAGAGTAACCTGTAACTCTCAACAAGACATAGAACCCTCGATAACCCAATCCCCCAACGTATGCCGCCCACTATCAAAATTAATCCCAACCTTTACGATCGGCAACCCACAAAGAGCGAAGCGCTCCGGGTAATTGCGCAAATTGATTTGCTCAAGGGCTATATCCGCGGTCTTGTTTAACTTCAATTCCACGACATAGAGTGTTGTCAATGTGCGCATCACCATATCCACACGGCCTTTGGGGGTACGGACTTCCACGTCCACATACATTCCTAGCAGGCTGAAGATCGTGTAAAGCAAGGACTGGTAATGGCCCTCATAATCCGTATTGTCACATTGGGGGATGGTGGACAGGAAGGTCTGCAACAGACGCAGGGCATCGTCTATCCGCTCTCCAGCGATCGCCTCGAAAAGAAGGGCTACTGTAGTAAGTCCATCCGCTGTGTATTGATGCAAATAATTGGGCAATAAACTCTTCATCAATCCCATACGTACCTCCTTGTTTGGGATGTCGAGCGTGTACAAATTCGTGAGCGAGGAATAATCCTTTATCGTGATGTAACCGCTCTGATAGAGCAATGGTGTAATATCGACCATCCGTTCCGTGGGTGCGTCAAACGACTCTGCCAAAAACTTGCGTGCGCCTATTTGCTGGGGTTTCACGTGATACTTGTTCAGCATCTCGATCAAATAGGTGGGCGTACCGCTACCGAACCAATAGGAATTTAGTTTACTGTCGGCCAAGGCGTTCAACAAGCTGAACGGGTTGTATATATCGGGCGAGGGCCACGTGAAATGGTAACCGTCATAATTCGATTTCAAGGCACCCAAGGCACCCTCCGGAGAAACGCCGAGGTTGTCGGCCAAACGACCGATACCCTCACCCATATGCTCACGCATCTCCTCCTCCGTGATGCCACAGAGCGAGGCGTACTCCGGGAGCATGCTGATGTTCTTTATATTGTTCAACTCACTGAAGATGCTCAATTGGGAGAACTTGGTAATTCCGGTCAAGAAAACAAAACGCAAATAAGGATCGCAGGCTTTCAGCGGACTATAGAAGTTACGCATCACGTCGCAAAGCTTCGGCAGCTCCTTCTCCTCATGCACCACGTCCAGCAAGGGAGCGTCGTACTCGTCGATCAAGACAACCACCTTTTGACCGGTCTGGGCATAGGCACGTTGGATGAGACTTTCCAGACGTTGGTTCGTATAAATAGCGCTCTCATCACGTCCGTATATCTGCTCGTAACCATACAATTTCCTCTCCAGCTCACTCAGAAGCCGCTCCTTGTCCATATGCTTTGCCGTGCTCATGTCGAAATGAAGCACCGGATAGCTTGTCCACTCCTTCTCCAGACACTTGATAGCCAAACCCTCAAACAAATCCTTTCGCCCCTCGAAATAACTATGGAGCGTAGAAGTAAGCAACGACTTCCCGAAACGGCGGGGACGGCTCAAGAATATATAACCAGACGCACCGTGTGTCATTCGGTAGACCAATTCCGTCTTATCTACATACACATAATTCCCCTCTCTCAATTTGGAGAATGTCTGTATTCCTATCGGATATAATCGCCGCCCTTCCATCTTCGTCTCTGTTTATTGGTTCGTCAAGACAAATATAACGTTATTTCCCTAAACGATCAATTTTCAACCCTCTATTTTTCCATTCCACGCCTCATCGCCCTATACACCTCCTTGAGCGCCCCGGCCCCATACCCCATGAACTCCGGTTCATCCATCTCTACGCATAGTTCTTGTACCAAGCGGGTCAGACTCTGGGGATTGATACTCTTTTTTTTTCGCTTTGCTGTAGGTGGCGGTGCCTACGTGGGCCTCCGCACAAAACTCACGGATAGAGATTCCTAACCGCTTACGTGGAAATTCCACTAACTCATCAAATAAAATCTGGTTCAAATCTAAATTTTCCTTCATACTATGCTAATTTTCATTAAACAATCATCCAATATTTCAGCCTATAGGCTGAAACGCAGAATCAATTATTAGCAATAGCTTTAGAAAATTAATCTGAAATCCTATTGATATGGACCAACAAATGTCTTACTTCCTTCCTCCCATCACCAACACGCTTCCGACTGGGAACTGTACACTACGGGAAGTGTACCGATGGATCACCGAGGATAAATCTCTCGAAACGGTTACCAACGAATTACGCGCCTTCATCAGGGAAGGCAGGGTAGCGGAATACCGCCAACTCAAACAGCGACAACTGCCGTTCGTAACGCCCCACGGCGTTTTTTCCCGTCGTAAGAGCGACGCTCTCATCTCCGCCTCGGGGTTGGTAGTGATCGATATCGACCATCTCGCCTCTCTCGAGGAGGCGGAACAACTCCGGGACCACCTCTTCGAGGACCCCTATCTCGGGACCCGCCTCGCCTTTGTCAGCCCCGGAGGACTTGGAGTGAAACTTTTCATACCCGGAGACGAGACCGTTCGATGGGCCATGAGTTACATACAGCTCCTGTATGCCGACACCTTCAAGGGTGAGGTGGATACCTGTGGCAAGGATATCGCCCGCTGCTGTTTCTTGTCTCACGATTCTAACGCTAAAATATTCATACCATGAACAACGATCTTTCCAAACTAGTAGAAGCGGTACGGACGGCCCATGCCGACATCGCCCCCACTTACGCCGAGTATGTACAATTGGCTTTCGCCATCGCCACCGATTGCGGGGAGGCAGGACGTAGCGACTTCATCAGTCTCTGCGAGCCATCGCCCAAGTTCAACGCCCTACACGCCAACAAGCTTTTCTCCAGTGCCTTGCGCACCGGAAACCAGAATGTCCATCTGGGCACCGCTTTCCACTTGGCCAAGCTGGCGGGCGTGGAAATAGGTTTCAAGTTTCAAGGTTTCACGAAACCCTTTTCCTCACACACACGTGTGAGTACATATAATACAGCCGATACGGTAGATCAAGCCCACGAGACCAGCGATCGGGAAACCGAGGCAAACGACGCCCCACTCCACATCGGCAGTGAGCCTTACACCTCCCTGCCACGGCTGGTACCCGGCTATCCATGGCCCTCGTTGCTACGGGACATCCTCGGTTTCACCGATAATGCCGAGCAGCGGGATATCCTTTTGCTCACGGCTCTCACCGCCCTAGGCGCCACCTTGGGCAAGACGGTGCGTTGCCTCTATGGGATGCATTGGATCTATCCCTGTATCCAGCTCTTCGTGATCGCTCCGCCCGCATCGGGTAAGGGCATTATGGCGTGGCTGCGTAAGTTTATCGAGCCTATCCACCGGGAGATCCGCCAACAAGTGGACCTAGCGATGAAACAGTACCGCCAAGATTTGGCGGCCTATCATGCCTTAGGCAAGGAGAAAGCCAAGATGGAGATGCCCCAGATGCCTAAAAACAGTATGTTTATCATCTCCGGCAACAACACCGGGACGGGTATCTTGCAAAATATCATCGATTCGGACGGCACCGGTATCATTTTCGAGACCGAGGCGGATACCATCACCACCGCTATCGGGGGTGATTACGGGCATTGGAGCGATACGCTCCGTAACGCTTTTGACCATGCCGGGCTCTCGTTCAACCGACGGACCGATAACGAATACCGGGAATGCGACTCCACCTTCCTCTCGATGGTGCTCTCGGGTACGCCCGGACAGGTAGCGCCGCTTATCCCCTCGGGCGAGAACGGGCTCTTCAGCCGTGAGGTCTTCTACTACAAATCGCAGATCCGGGAATGGATCGACCAATTCTCCGTCGACGAGGTAGACGCCGAGAAGGAATTCCACCGGATGGGCTACGAGTGGAAGGCCACGATCGATCAGCTCAAGTGCCGGGGTACCATTACCTTGCGCCTCGACGAGCGGCAACAAGCCGCTTTCAACGACAGCTTCGTACGTCTTTTCCTGCGTGCCCGGCAATCCAACGGGCAGGAGATGAACAGTTCCGTGGTACGCCTCGCCATCAACCTCGTACGTTTCATGGAGGTGGTAGCCATGCTTCGTGCCTTGGAACAACCGGAATTACTGCTGCCGGCCCAAGGCATCAACAGCGACAACCTAAAGGACAAGATCATCGGAGGCTGGGAACTCCATATCACCGACGATGACTTCGCCGCCCTTCTGACAATGGCAGAGCCGCTCTACCTCCACGCCACCCATATCCTCTCATTCCTGCCTACCGGCGAGATCACCAGCCGAGGCCTCTCGGAAAAGGACAGTCTGCTCAGCTCCATGCCAGACGAGTTCACCACCGTCCAATGGATGGAGACCGCCGAGCATGCCAACATCCCCAAGAACACCGCCAAGACATGGCTACGCCGACTATGCGACTCCGGAGCCCTCCTGCATGGCGAGCATAAAGGGATTTATTTGAAACCCATATAATGTACGTACGTGTGTGTGAGGAAAGAGGGTTCATGAAACCTTGAAACTTGAAACTCTCCTATAGTCATTTTAAAATTCAATACAGATGAAAAAAATAGATCTCGCCCGTCAATATTGCCTGACAGGCACCCCTTCGAACGCTTTGCATAAGTTGAACCGATATATCCGTGACGTGAAAGGACTGAAAGAGGCCCTTATCCGTCATGGTTATCACTCGAAAGATCGCTCCATCACGCCGAAGCAAGTACAGATATTCTATGATTTTTTAGGGGAACCCTAAAATTCTTCTCCTAGAGCGAATAGGTGGAAACAAATGGTATATCCGGGCTTTCCGCCTATCGTATCTTTGCTACAGAAACAAAAACATCAACCTTATCCCCTATGCGCTACTTTAATTATCAAGAGTTTGAAGACTCCGCCACGGCCCGGCGAGACGGGATCGACAACAGCCTCACCCCGGTGGCCCGGAGGATGGTCACGATCCTAGTGGAAATGCTACTAGACCCGCTACGGCGGGTCTGGGGCAGACCCATCGTCATCAGTAGCGGCTATCGCTGCCCCGAATTGAACATCCTTATCGGGGGAGCCAAGCACAGTCACCACCTCCTCGGTTGCGCCGCCGACCTGATAGCCGGCTCTCCAGATGATCATCGCCTCTTGTTCCGACTGATACAAGAGACGCACGAGCTGTGCGGACTCGAGTTCACTCAGCTCATTCTAGAGCCCGGCGCCCGATGGATCCATATCTCTTACGTACCCGGCAACCTTCGCTGTCAGGTTATCGATAAAGAAAAGTCGCCTAATTGACTTAAGTCTTTCAAACCGAAGACTTAAATCAAGGAGCACGAAAAGCCAAGTCATCAAGCGTGAGGACTCAACTCATCATCCCCCAAGTTCTTTATGTATCACTTAAAATATCTTACGATTATGTCATTAAACTATTCCATTGCCATGATGGGCAACCCGTTGAAAAAAGAGGAACCCAAGAAAGCCTACGCCAAGGCGCAAACCAACGGCGAGCTCAGTCTAAAAGAGCTATCTACCCTGATAGCGAGTAAATGCACAGTGCACCAAGCCGACGTTTCGGCCGTGCTCATCGCCACCACCGAGTGCATGCTGGAAGGTCTGAAAGCCGGTAAGCAGGTGAATTTCGGCGATCTGGGTGCCTTCCGCCTCCAGATCAATTCCGGGGGAGCGCCGAGTGCCGACCTGTTCACCTCCGACTATATCAAGGGGGTGAACATCCAGTTCGTCCCCGGCGAGGAACTTCAAGTCATCTTCCAAGGCCTCAAGTTCAACCTCGTCCCCACCCGGGCCGCCCAAGCCGCCGTCATCAAGGCCCAGAAGGCCGGTAAGACAACAGTGGATATCTCCGGTAAGAACGGCTCCTCGGACTCCGAGAGCCCGGATGAGATATAATGGGGCACGCTTCGGCGTGCTCACTGATACAGACTTCGTATTATCAACCTTATAAAACAAATTTAAATGAGTGAAAAGAAGAAAACCAACGTTTGGAGCGTAATCATCAAAGTAGTCATCGCCATAGCCACCACCATCGCCGGGGCCTTAGGCATCAGTGCTTGCGCTTTCTAGCGCCTTATCCAAGACCTCGTACTTGGAGTGCCGGCTCTTGAACTCGGGGACGATCGCCTTCATCTTGCCTACAATGGCCATATCGTCCCTCGAGCGGCCTAGGCCGACGAGTTCATCTATATCTTGGCAAACCGTATCATAATCGTACTCCCGTACCTTGGCGATCTTGATCTTCGGATGGAAGGTAGGCAGCGTGATCTCCTCGTCGTTCAGTACCTCCTCGTACAGCTTCTCGCCGGCACGAAGACCCGTAAACCGGACCTCTACGTTCTTGGCGCCCGAAAGCTGAATCATACGTTTCGCCAAGTCGATGATACGCACGGGCTTGCCCATGTCGAAGACGAAGATCTCCCCACCGTTACCCATCGTACCCGCCTCCAATACCAACCGGCAGGCCTCCGGGATCAGCATGAAGAAACGGATGATATCCGGATGCGTCACTGTCACGGGACCGCCCTTGGCAATCTGTTCACGGAACAATGGGATCACGGAACCGTTAGAACCCAGCACGTTGCCGAAGCGGGTCGTAACGAACTGCGTCACGCCTTCCACATGGCCCTCCTTGATCGCCTTGTCGAGGCTCTGTACGTAAATCTCGCAGACACGTTTCGAGCAACCCATCACGTTCGTAGGATTCACCGCCTTGTCCGTGGAGATCATCACGAACTTCCTCGTGCCATACTTCACGGCCAAGTCGGCGATCACACGGGTACCGTCCACGTTGTTACCCACACTCTCACAAGGATTATCCTCCATCATCGGAACGTGCTTATAGGCCGCCGCATGGAATACATAGGCGGGGCGATGCTCCGAGAAGATCTCCTCCATGCGAGACTTGTTAGCGATGTCCGCCACCAAGGTATAGGCGTTGATATCCCGCCAATCCCTCGCCATCATCAAGCGGATGTCGTGCAAGGGAGTTTCCGCCTGATCTACCAAGATCAAGCGATCCGGAGCGAACGAGGCGATCTGGCGCACCATCTCGCCACCGATGCTGCCGGCGGCTCCCGTTATCAGGATGCGTTGACCACGAAGCAAGCGGCCCACCGCCTCCATGTCTATCTCTATCTTTTCCCGGGGAAGCAGATCCTCGATCTCAACCTTCCGGAGTTGTGTATGCGTCAAATCGCTCCTGCCATCCCATTCTTGCGCCGCCGGGGTCACGTAGATCTTGATCCCCGCCTCCGCCAAACGGGCCACCATATCCGGCTGTTCCCGGATGGAGTCGCTCTTCAAGGGGGAGACGAAAAGGATCGTCGCCCGCTCCCGGCGCATCGCATCGATCAGCTCCTCATCGAAAGGGTACACACGCACTCCCATCAATATACGATTCTGCATGTTCCCGGCCTCCGAGACGAAGCCTGCCAGCACGTACTGTGCGGGATCTTGGTTCTGGATGCTCTTCGCCAAACTGATACCGCCCTGCTTCACGCCGAAGATAAAGGCACGCTCAGCCTTCGACTGACGGAAGGTTGTCACGTAGAAATACTTCACGAACACACGCATCGCCCACATCAAGCTCATCGCCAGCAGGGAGGATAGCACAAGGTCTCGTTTACGGATATACACCAAGTAAGGCGAAAAATCCGTAAACTCTTGGAAGGTCACCACGCAAACCACACCGAACAGCACGGCGAAGCCCACCCGTTGCAAATCCACGAAGGAAGAGTAACGAATGATGCCCGAATACGTACGGAACAGCCTAAAGCCCACCAGATAAGGCACTAGGCAAACACCCCACGTGAGCGACAGGTGCCAAAAGATGCCCATCGTGGCGAAGATCCCGTTATTCAAGGCATATACCAGCAAGCCTGAAAACAGGATCACCAAGCAATCCAACAGGATAATGCTCCAATACGGCAACGCTTTCCTTGAGAAATACCACGTTGAGAGTTTAGAAAAAAGGTTCATCATGAATAAAATTTTTGGTTCATGTCAGCTGGGGCAAGCCCTCCACCTCACCGGCATGCCATCTTCGGTAGTCAGTCAAGGAGGATTCGGGGACGGTCAGCACCACGTAATCCGTCTCGTCCTGCCTCAAAATATGTTTACGGGCGTACGAACGCAACGAGCGATCCGTCACGGACACCATCACGATCGGGAACGGGTAGGCGAACAGGCGCAGCGGCGTGATCTCGCTATCCGGGAAGGTGAGACACAACTGATAGGCAGAACGCTCGAAAGCCACCCAATAAGGACCCGTACAATATAAATGGATCGAGGTACGGTTCGTGCGCTCACGATCCATGATCTCGCTCAGATGCTCGTTTAGTAACGTAACCAAGCGTATGCCAGAAGGAAGAGAAGGCATGTTTTGAATTTTTAATTTTCAATTCCCACGTGTTTTAGCCAGCGGTCGTAGTCGGCTAACCGACGGATCAAGGATAATTTACTCTTCTTCGGGGAGGATTCCCGGCTCCACGGATCGATCAACTCGTGCGCACGATAATAATAGATACTGCTATCCGTACAACCATAAAGCGTAAGTAGTAATAATGCCAACGACTGTTCCGCACGAATCAAGGGTAAGAACGAGACGATCGTTCCGATCAACGACTTTTGCCGCTCCTCGTCCCCTAGTATCGTATAGGCGGGCAACAAGAGAGAATAGAGCTTGCACCGCATCACGGCAGAATCCAGCTGTAACTCTCCATAGGCACGCAAGGTCTCGGTCGCCAGCTCACGATCTATAGCCGTAACGCCACCATCCCCCCAATGACGGCCCAACGCCTCATGAAGACCATTTTGTATCCGGGAATTGTCCAAACGGGTATATACATGCTTGCCTTCCTCGGCCAAGCTGATCACCTCATACTCGCCCGGCTGAACACGCAATAAAGGAACCCACATCCAGTTGTCCACGCATACCATTACCTCCCGCTCGCCAACACCGGGCTGTATTACTACACTTGCCTCAACACCTTTGAAACGACCATCCGTGATGCGTATCCGGTCACCTTTACGCAAATAACCCGCTTCCGGCACATACACCGGAAGCTCATCCGAATAAGAACGAGCCACCCAACGCAAGTTTTCCATCTCACGATCGGAGACAAAAGGATATGAGCCACGGCCATCCACGCTAGGCAGGAAATTATACAAGGGAAAATCTCGTTTCAAACGAAAGATCTCATACACAGAAGAGCGGATAAACACATAATTGTAGAGCAACGGACGGTGAGTCTCCACCAAACGCCCCTCACGGCGATGCATCTCCACGAAAGAGGGGGCGAAAAAATCGAACGTAGGCTCGCCCAAACGCACCCTGCGATCTAACTCCTTCTCCAAACCCTTGGCTGGACCTTTGTGACAAGCGGGAAGAGATAATACATACCATCTTACGGTGTGGACATCACGCAATGGTAAAGGGGGAAGATCATGACCCATAGATACTTCAATGCCATATCAGCACATTCTATTAATACACTGATAATCTAATACTTAAATCAAACATTCTTTTCTATTCCCGAAAATTTTAAAGCAATAGAAACCATGTCAATATCTCTTCTATCGGGACGTGGAAGATCGGCTACTTGGGAAGTAGCGTAATCTTCCACGCCGCAAATTTAGTAAAAAACACCGAATAACAAACAATTTTTAGGCTTTGTGTAGGCTTTGTTTGTTTTCTGAATTTATCTTTCTTCGATTTTTCGTTTCTATTCGTGGTGTATGGGCACGACAATGGAGACGAAACGACCTCATATTTCCTGCATCATCACGTCTCCCAAAAAAATCGTACGAACATCGTGTAGAGACGGGGCGTGCCCCGTCTCATCCCCTCAAATGGGTATTTTAAATTACTGCCAGACGGTGGGAGACGGAGCACGCTCCGTCTCTACAACTGGGTAATAATCATTTCCTATCTTTTACGCTACTTCCCAAGTAGCCGATCGCCTACCCCACCTTTGATACATTATTATATATGCTCTCGAAGCAAGCCTTGTTCACCGCAGACATCTTATCCAAAGAGAAGCTCTTCAAATAGATTTGCGTCGTCTTGATTGATTGGTGTCCCAGCAATTCGCTGATCATCTCGATCGGTACACCCTGTTCCTTCAAGGTCGTAGCGAAAGAGTGACGGATTGAGTACGAGGTAACCATTTCCGTCACACCACAGGCATTTGCCAGTTCCTTCAAGGAACTGTTGAAATCAGCCAAGGCAGAGGTATATTCCCGGAAGGCCTCTTCACCCGTTTTCGTCCCACTCAAGAAAGTGAATAGATAAGGAGAATCCCTAAGCGTGTCGGTCATTAACGCAGCCAACAACTCCTTGGCCACAGGCTGTATCTCGACCAACATCGGCGTACCCGTCTTCTGGCGGTTATACCTCAAGACACGGCTCACCCGATAAACCTGGGGGATTAAGCATACAGCTTTGTAAGTCTGAA
>NZ_QTLP01000034.1:0-32438 GCF_003635405.1 Parabacteroides sp. AF39-10AC
ACCACAAAGATAAGTCAAAGAACGCCTTAATCAATTATTCAATATAAACTCTATTATAATAACAAAAAAACTAATTCTATTGAAGACCGGAGGATGACCGGATAAGTCTGAGCAATTCTTTGTTTGCCCGGCTATCCATGATGGTTTCCCGTTTTTCTTCAAAAAGATTGAGTGTTGTGGAGCATTCCCCACAGATGTCAATGCCCACTACCTGTTCTTTCTGAAGAATAACAGCCAGCAGTTTCTCCAATTCCCATAAGCTGAGAGAACCTTGATCCCAGTTTGTTGCTGCCGAAGCCGGATTCAAGACATCCTTGTCTATGGAAATATAAACCGGCCCGTTGATATGTCCGGAAGAAAAGTCCTGCCAACCCTCTTCGTGCATGAGCGTAGTTTCACTGTAAAACCGGACTTGTCTTTCATATCCTTTCGGCACAGCCTGTATCAGTTTGTCTGAAGCACCTACGATAATTACTTTCTTGCAGTTGTTGTTATGGTCCAATATATCCTTTACCCAACTTCCGCAAGAAAGTATGTTGTCAAACAACGGTGGCTGCATATCGGGATGGTGGTCGAACACAATCAGCGAGAACGGAGTTTCGAGTTTGTCTGTCCAGAATTTAGTCAAATAATGATAATTGCCTGAATCGATGAAATGGACTCCCTCCGCCGGATGATCAGCAATCATCCGCTTCAAAGCCAAAGTACCATCCCTGTCACAGTAGCCCTCTGTACCATAAAGATGACGACAGTCCAGCCATATAAACTTATTGTTCCGGGCAAACGCCTCGTAGTCATACACTCCCGTGAAGTTCATGATGATGATCGGCCATGCTATCCGTTTATCTGTTTTTTGATTTTGCCCGCTCATACGTTGTTTTTGCATATCCTTTTACTGTTCATTAAAACCATCGTACATAACAGAAATCTTGCCGGTGAGGTAACAAAGCATTCTTGGGATACATACGGAAGGCCTGCTTGAAGCTTCCGGCGTTGAAAATGCCGGATGTCGCCTTAAAGGTATATAAATTCCCATTCTTGGAAACTGACGAAAGGGGAATTACCTCATATATGTGATCCTGACCGCCTTCATGCCTGATAATGACCGATTCTATTCCGATTGCGTCATCCAGGCCTTTCTCATCAACGACAACCGTCACCTCATATTCCTTTCCGGCTTCAACCGTGGCATTCAGCCCATTCCCAGCCTCTATGGATTTGATTTCTATGGCATCCCATCTGCTCCGGACGTTTGCTTTCCAGTCAGCCATCATTTTCGCCTTCGCAAAGTTGTCGGCTGCCAGAATATGGAAATGCTCTGACAGCTTGTTATAGAACCTGTCATAGTAGTCGTCCAACTGTCTTTTCATGGTAAAATGGGGAGCGATTTGTGCGATTGAGTTCTTGATATACTTGACCCAGTTTTCCGAATAGTTCTTCCCCCCATGCTCGTAATATAGTGGCAGGATGTCATGCTCCAACAAATAATAGATGGCTTCGGCATCCAGCTGGTTTTGGTACTGTTCATTCTGATAAGTACTTTTATCGGTCAGTGCCCATCCGGCATCCTTGCGGTATCCTTCATACCACCAACCGTCCAGCACGGAGAAATTAAGCACACCGTTCATCAATGCCTTCTCGCCCGACGTACCCGAAGCTTCTGCCAACCGCGTAGGGGTATTCATCCAGATATCCACCCCCGAGATAAGATGGCGCGCCAGGTCCATGTCGTAATTCTCCAAGAATATGATTTTACCTAAAAATTCCGGGCGCCGGGATATTTCCACGATTTGCTTGATCAGTCCCTGCCCGGCACCGTCATTGGGATGGGCTTTGCCTGCAAAGATGAACTGTACCGGATATTTCGGATTATTCACGATCCTAGCAAGTCGGTCTATATCCGTGAACAGAAGATGAGCCCTCTTATATGTAGCAAAACGGCGTCCGAAACCTATTAGAAGGGCATCGGGATTGAATCTCTCAAAAATGGAAACGCTCAATGCCGGATCAACCTGACTCCTGAGCCAGTCCTTGCTGCATTTGCTTTTGATATAGTCCAGCAATTTTGCTTTCTGTTTTAACCGGGTATTCCATATCTCTTCATCTGGGATGCCATAGACAGCCTCCCAGATTTTCTGATTGGACTGGTCACAGAAAAAGTTCTCATCAAAATTGTCCTTGAAAAGCTTTTTCCATTCTGCCGCACACCAGGTAGGCAGATGTACCCCGTTGGTTACATAACCCACATGGTTCTCTTCCGGGAAGTATCCCTTCCAGATCGGCGCAAACATTTGCTGGGATACCGATTTATGTAACTTGCTGACGCCGTTTACCTCCTGGCAGGTCTTGCAGGCGAAGACAGACATGCAGAAACGTTCCTCCTTGTCTCCCGGATTGTGACGCCCGAGATCCATCAGGTTATCCCAGGTTATACCCAACTTGCCAGGATATCCCTTCATATATTTATTGAAAAGCCCTTCGTCAAAATAATCATGACCAGCGGGTACGGGAGTATGTACGGTATAAAGTGAGGAAGCACGTACCAGCTCCATGGCCTGCCCAAAATTCAAGCCGCCATTTATGTAATCACAAAGCCGCTGGATATTGATCAATGCGGCATGCCCCTCATTACAGTGATATACATCCTTCGTTATACCCAAAGCTTTCAGCGTCATCATCCCGCCTATGCCAAGCAGAATTTCCTGTTTTAGCCGATTCTCCCAGTCACCTCCATACAGATGGTGAGTGATAGGGCGGTCAAACTCGCTGTTGAGTTCATTGTCCGTATCCAGCAGATAAAGGGGGATACGCCCCACACTGGCTTTCCAAACATTGGCATGTACCACAAAACTGTCGGCATAGGGGACGTGGATTACCAGTTGTTTCCCATCCGGTTGCATTACCTTTTCAATCGGGAGCTGCCCGAAATTCTGCGCTTTATAATTGACTGTCTGCTGGCCGTCCATGGAAAGCGACTGGTCAAAATAACCGTAACGGTACAAAAGTCCTATGGCACAAAGGTCCACATTGCTGTCCGACGCCTCTTTCAGGTAATCCCCCGCCAACATTCCCAAACCACCGGAATATATCTTAAGAACTTCATCCAAGCCGTATTCCATGCTGAAATAAGCTATTGACGGGCGCTGGTGGTCCGGTTCCACATCGACGTATTTTTTGAAGGCGGAATAGACGGCATCCATTTTATAGACAAAGTTCTCATCATGTGCCAGCGCTACCAGCTTTTCATAATTTATCCGCTCCAGAAACAATACCGGATTCTGTTCCACCTCTTTCCAAAGTCCCGGGTCCAAATCACAATACAGTTTCTTTACGTCATCATTCCATGTCCACCAGAGATTATGTGCGATTTCTGCAAGCTTCCGCAGTTCTGCAGGAAGATGTGAACCTACTGTAATCTCCCTCCATTGAGGGGTATTTACATTATAACTTGAATATTCCATGACATTTTATATTAAATTAAATAAGTTCTAATCTTTATTCAATCCTTTTATTATTTTTCGTTTACCGACAATCCATACCGTATCATTCTCCTTGAAAATTGTATCAGGGTCTGGATTCATAATATTCACGGTACTTCTCTCTATTCCGATAATGACGCTATCCGATATGTCCGCCTCCCGGATCGTCTTTCCGATCAATGGTGAACCTCCTTCGACAGGAAATTGCCCTATTTCCATCTCATCCTGCGAGGATGTTCCGTTCCCGTTCCTTTCTACCTTCTTTTGCTCCATGGATGTCCGGAAGCTTTCCAACTGCCGGTCCGTACCTACGACCGTAACCTTGTCATATGGATAGAGATGCTCTTCCCCTTGTGGTATATCCAGGCGTTTTTCTCCACGGGTGATTGAAATCACATTTATCTGAAACAAGGTGCGCAGGCTGCTTTCTTTTAATGTTCTGCCCACATATATGGAATCAGGGGATACTGTGAAATCCGCCAAATGTAATTCCTTGAACGGGATATTGCTGCCAAGGGTGGAGCCTGTATCACTTTCTGTAGAAAGTCCATTCCCGTCCGTCCCTTGAAAGTTTGCCATAAATTGTCTCTCTATAGTCAGCGACCGTTTCTTGATCCGCTTGGAGAAATAAATGACGGCAATGATAAGGGAAGAGACTACCAGCCCGGCTCCCAAGGCAACATTGAAAAGATGGGTAATGATACTCATCATGATAATCGTGCAAATCAGTATTTTGACAAGTACGATTGATACCAAAGGCCCTCTGTTGAACTTGTTGTCCGTCCAGAGTTTACGGAACTCGGCTGAATTGTTCTTTTTCATGATGATGGCCCATAGAAACGGAGATATGACAAGAAAGATGATGATGAAGCCCAACAAGTTCCCTTCCATTCCCGGCAGACTTTTCCTAATCAAAGGATGCACATAGGAAAAATATAAAGTGATGAAAAAAACGCATACGACCAGATAGAGTGTGACAGACACCAGCATAGACCGGATCAGTTTATGCCAAGTGCCCTGGTGTTTTACAGTCATTGCCCCGGACGTATAGTGTACGAGATAATCTTTCAGGAATCCAGGCATGTGGATGTCTATAAACCGGTATGCCGGTTCCGAAAGCCGTATCATATAGGGGGTAAGAAAAGTCGTTATGACAGATACGGCCACTATGACCGGATAGAGATACTTGTCCGTGACATTCAGACTGACGCCTAAAGATGCGATGATGAATGCGAACTCACCGACCTGTGTCAGTGAAAAGCCGGACTGTATGGCAATTTTCAACGGCTGGCCGGAAAGCAGGACACCAAAGCTCCCGAACAGGACCTGACCGGACAGTACCAGCAATGTCAGGATAAGAATAGGGACGGCATATTCCCACATCATGGCAGGATCGATCATCATTCCCACCGACACGAAAAATATGGAAGCGAACAGGTCTTTTACCGGCTGTACGATATGTGCGATTTTTTCCGCTTCAACGGTCTCTGCCAGCAGGGACCCCATGACAAAGGCTCCCAATGCGGCAGAAAATCCCGCTTTTGTCGCAATCATCACCATTCCCAGGCAAAGTCCCAGAGAGGTTATCAATAAAATCTCGTTGCTGGTGAAACGGCGTATCTTCTTCAGCAGGGTAGGTATCAGATAGATACCCAATGCCGACCAGAAAATCAGGAAAGCGGCCAGCTTCAATATACTTTCCAGCATCTCCTTCCCTTCAAAATGTTTGCCTACCGCCAACGTGGAAAGAATAACCATCATCACTACCGCCACCAGATCTTCGATGACAAGAATCCCCAAGACAATGCCGGTGAATTTCTGTTGGAGAAGTCCCATGTCATTGAAGGCCTTGAATACGATGGCCGTGGACGACATGGACAACATTCCACCCAGAAAAATACTGCTCATGTGGGAGAACCCCATTGCATTCCCCGCTGTATAGCCTATGAACATCATGCCACATACAATAGTGACAGTGGCAACGATAGCCGTAATGCCCACATTTATCAATTTCTTGAACGAAAAGTCCAGTCCCATCGCGAACAGCAGAAAAATGACACCGATGTCCGCCCATATTTTGATATTGGCAGGATCGGAAACAGTCGGGACCAGGGAAACGGAAGGACCCGCCATAATACCGGCTACAATGTAGCCCAATATGACCGGTTGCTTCAGCCACTTGAAAATGACGGTTACAATACCGGCAATAATCAGAATTATGGCAAGATCCGATATTAAAGGAGCAACTTCTGACATATTAACGGTTATTTTAGATCGATAATTCGTTAAGGACCCGGATCAGGCTTTTGTCAATAGGCTTGTCCTTTTTGATTGCCTGGACAAAAGGAACATAAACAATCTCGTTGTTCCGTATGCCTATCATAACATTTCGCTGGCCTTCCATCAAGGCCTGGATTGCGGCTTCACCCAGCCGGCTTGCCAGTATGCGGTCATTGGCACTCGGAGCGCCACCCCGTTGCAGATGGCCCAGGATAGAAACCCTGACATCATATCCGGGATATTCCTTCTTTACCCGGTCGGCGTAATACATGGCACCTCCATTCTTGTTTTCAGGACTTTCGGTCACAATTACGATGCTGCTGTTTTTCGTCTTTCTGAATCCACGTCCGATGAATGTTTCCAACTGGTCCACGTCCGTCCGGTCTTCCGGAATGATGGCCGCTTCAGCACCGGAAGCTATTGCGCTGTTTTGTGCCAGGAAGCCCGCATCACGCCCCATCACCTCGACAAAGAAAATGCGGTCGTGCGAGGTGGCCGTATCCCGGATTTTGTCCACACACTCCACGATGGTGTTCAGGGCCGTATCATATCCTATGGTAAAATCGGTGCCGTACAGATCATTGTCAATGGTGCCGGGCAATCCTATGCACGTCACATCATACTCCTCCGCAAAGATCCGGGCTCCCGTCAGGGAACCGTCTCCACCGATAATTATCAATGCATTGATGTTCTCTTTCTGTATGATCTCATAAGCTTTCTTGCGTCCTTCGGGAGTGATGAAAGTCTCGGAGCGGGCTGTTTTCAGTATGGTACCTCCCCTCTGGATAATGCTGCTTACGTCTTCCGTAGTGAGTTCTTTCACTTCACCGGCAATCAGCCCCTCGTAACCTCTATAAATTCCTTTCACTTTAAATCCGTTAAAAATAGCGGCGCGGGTCACGGCACGGATAGCCGCGTTCATTCCGGAAGCGTCCCCTCCGGAAGTCAGAATTCCTATATATTCATCTTTTTTCATCTATCTCAGTTCTTGTTTTGTTTCATTCTGCCAATATAGCTTTCAGTTTTTTCCGGCAGTGAAAAATACGGCTCTTTATAGTTCCCAAACTCACGCCGGTTCTTTCCGCTATCTCACGGTATTTGAATCCTGACAGGTACATCTCAAAAGGTATGAAATGTGACTCCGGTACACTTTTGATGGCATTACGTATCTTTTCCAGGTCATAGTTCTTGTCCACCTCCTCTCTACAGGACTCGTCCATGATCCGCGAATAATATGCAGGATCGGAGGATATGTACAGGCGGGTATGACCGACCTCCGCCCGGTAACCGTTGATAAACGTGTTGCGCATGATGATAAACAGCCACCCTTTGAAATTCGTGTTCTTGTTGTAACTTTCTTTGTGAAGCATTGCCTTGAGCAGGGTATCCTGCAACAGGTCTTCCGCCTTCTCCCTGTTAGCTGTCAGTTTGTACGCAAAACGGAACAGTTCGTCCTGTACGCCAAGTAGTTCTTTTTCAAAATTGAATTCCTTCATCGGTTGTGCCGGTTCCCTGTTCCGGAAGTGTCTGTTAAAGGTCGGACGGCTTTTCCGAACAAGAAAAGCCTGTCCGACCTTACGACATTCCAGATCTGGAATTATTTAACCTCGATAGCCTTGAAAGTTTTTTGTTTTTCTTCCTCCTTCATTTTCGGGATTTCAATGGACAGAATCCCGTGTTCGACTTTTGCGGAGATCTTATCCTTCTCCACATTTTCAGGCAGCAGGATGGTCTGCTGGAACTTGGAATATGAGAATTCGCGGCGGAGATACTTCTTGTCTTTCTTCTCCTCCTTCTTCTCTTCTTTCTTTTCCATGCAGATTGTCAGGTTGTTGTTCTCGTCAACATTCACCTTGAAATCATCCTTTGTCATTCCGGGAGCCGCCATTTCAACCTTGTAGTCCTTGTCATTCTCAATGACATTGATGGCAGGAGCCGTAACTCCCGTTTTTGCCAGCCACTCATTCTCGAAGAAATCGTTAAAAATACTCGGCAACCAGTTTGAGTTTGTTTTTACAGGTACCATTTTTACCTCCTTTTTTAATTGTTAATAAATAAAATATTCAAAAAGACAATACAATCCAGTCTGATTGACTGACTTTTATCGTCTGATCATACCTTGTTCGGCTACAGCCTTTGTCCGTTTCCGTATCTCTTCCGGGTTTCCAAGGTAGTAGTCCTTGACAAGAACCAGCCTGTCGTCAAATTCAAAGACATAAGGAACCGCCGTAGGCAGGTTCAGGTTGGAAATATCCGTATCGGAAATCCCTTTGAGATGCTTGATGATTCCGCGCAGGCTGTTGCCATGGGCGACTACCAGCAGGCTGTCCTTATACATCAATGCGGGAAAGATGATGCATTCCCAGTAAGGCATGACACGCCCAATAGCATCTTTCAGGGATTCCGTACGGGGAAGTTCCCTATCTGGCACACCGGCATAGCGGATATCCATGCCCGGATTACGGGGATCATCTTTGCCTACCGGAGCGGGAGCCACGTCATAGCTTCTTCGCCAGATGTGTACTTGTTCTTCACCATATTGGACCGTCGTCTCACTCTTATTCAGTCCTTGAAGCATGCCGTAATGCTTCTCGTTCAGCCGCCAGGTCTTTTCAACCGGAATCCAGTCTTCATCCAGCCGGTCCAGGACACAGTTCAACGTTTTTACGGCACGTTTCAAGTAAGAAGTGTAAGCTGCCTCAAAAGAAAATCCGGCCTCCCGTAATGCATCGCCTGCCTTGCAGGCTTCTTCGACTCCTTTCTCGCTTAAATCCACGTCCGTCCATCCGGTAAAACGGTTTTCTTTGTTCCATAGGCTTTCGCCATGACGTAATAACACTATTCTTTTCATGGATACTTCTCCTTTATGCAATGGTTATTGAAGAATCCAGATATACGTCCTGAATGGTGTTCAGAAGTTGAACTCCGTCTTTCATCGGTTTCTGGAAAGCCTTACGACCGCTGATCAGCCCCATACCACCTGCACGCTTGTTTACTACTGCCGTTACGACGGCATCATGCAGGTCGGATTCCCCATGGGATTCCCCGCCCGAGTTGATCAATCCGACACGTCCCATATAGCCATTCGCCACCTGATAACGACAAAGGTCTATCGGATGGTCAGTGGTCAGTTCCGAATACATACGCTCGTTTGTCTTTCCGAATCCGATAGCCTTGAAACCGCCGTTATTGGATGGGAGCTTCTGCTTCACGATATCGGCTTTGATGGTAACCCCGATATGGTTGGCTTGTCCTGTTAAATCGGCAGCGGCATGATAGTCGGTTTCATCCTTTTTGAAGCTGCTGTTTCTCAAATAGCACCATAAAATAGTAGCCATTCCCAGTTCGTGGGCATATTCAAAAGCCTGTGACACTTCCACTATCTGGCGGCGGCTTTGTTCCGAACCGAAATAAATGGTAGCGCCGACAGCTACAGCACCCATGTTCCATGCCTCTTTTACCGTACCGAACATTACCTGGTCGTAGCTGTTCGGATAAGTCAACAGCTCGTTATGGTTCAACTTCACGATGAAAGGAATCTTATGGGCGTACTTACGTGCCACAGCTCCCAGAACTCCGAATGTGGATGCCACGGCGTTGCATCCTCCTTCAATGGCCAGCTTTATGATGTTTTCGGGATCGAAATAAAGCGGATTGGGGGCGAAAGACGCTCCTGCAGAATGTTCTATCCCCTGATCCACCGGCAGGATGGAGACATACCCGGTATTGGCCAGACGCCCGTGCCCGTACAGGGCTTGCAGGCTCTCCAAGGTGCGTATATTCCTGTCGGAATTCATCCATACCTTATCTATCATATCCGGTCCCGGAATATGGATAAGTTGTTTGTCTATCGTCTTACATGTATGGTTCAGGTAGTACTCAGCCTGTCCTCCCAATAAATCTACTATTTTCATCTTATTTATTTTTATTGATTATTCTGGTTTATGACTCCCGTTCACCCAGTTTTGCATCCATAAAAAGGATAGCACTGTCTCCGGCTTTCCTCAGCCGACTAACAATATTGAGTACATTCGCTTCTTCTTCTACCTGCTCACGAACAAATTGCCACAAGAAGTTCTGAGTGGCATTGTCTTTCTCTTCGGATGCTACCTGTACCAATTCATCAATCAGTTTGGAAACATGTTTTTCATGCTCCAAAGCATGTTCGAATACTTCAACAGGGTTACCCCAACCTTGTGGAACCACATCGACCTTGTCCACTTTCGGGGTTGCCTCACGCTTAATCATGTACTCAGCAATGGCATATGCATGCCCGATCTCTTCTGCAGATTGTTTCTGCATCCAGCGAGCCATTCCGGAAAAGCCCTCTCTTTCCAGATAAAAAGACATCGATAAATACAGGTTGGCAGACCATAATTCTGCTGTGATTTGCTCATTCAGGGCATTTTGCAATTTTTCAGTCATGACGAATCAAACTTTTAATGTTAATAATAAATCCAAATTATCTCTCTTCTTTAAGAACAAGCATGGGCTTGTTTCAAAATTTCAATTAATACCGGACGTATCCCGCTGATAAAACATTCCACGGCGATCACCATCAGAATAAGTCCCATCAGTCTCATCATTACATTGTTTCCCGTCTCTCCCAAGATTTTTAAAAGCTGGGTGGACGCGCACAGAATAAAGAATGAAAGAATGCAGACCAAAGCGATTACGCCAAGCAATACTATTTTGAAAGTATATTCCGAAGCATCTTCCATCAATGTTATTCCACTGGAAATCGCTCCCGGACCGCATAACATCGGAATGGCAAGAGGTGTGATGGTTATATCTTTGGAATATTCTTTTCGTTCAGTTTCATTCAGTTTCACATGGGTGAAATGTGCCTGCAACATATCATATCCGATTTTAAAGATGATGATACCTCCCACAATCCGGAATCCGTCTGTTGAGATGCCGAAAAAATGAAACAGGAACCTGCCCGATAATGTAAAAAGGACTAATATGATAAATGCAATGGTACATGCTTTCAAGGCGATACATCTGCGTTCTTTCGTATCCATTCCATCAGTCATTTGCAGGAATACCGGCATCACTCCAAGCGGGTCCATCAAGGTGAATAGCGAAGTGAAACACAATGTTATATATACAAATATATCCATGATGACATATATTTTATTGTCGATTATTATATCGCAAAAAACATACCAGATAGCATTCTGCAATATTAAATTTTGCAGAATATCAATCTTAAATCCATACCGTCAAAAATAAGGTAGTCTCCGTTCGTTTTCCTTGTAATAATTCCATAAATACCGTACTTACATATATACGGTCTGCATACAGCCCGCTGATGAAAGAATGGAAGGACATGTTCACATTCCGGCATAATATGAGAAATGTGTTTACCTGACATGATATGTACTGCTCGTGTTCAAGCAATTCATTCAGGGCATTCAATGGCGTTGTCCATTCATGTGTATCCCGTTTCATTTCATTGATTGCAACACATCCTCCATCATGGCATATCCGATTCATCATCTGATAAACCTTGTTCATATTGTCCTGTGCTTGGGAGTTTAGCCAGGAGCTAAGTATTGGAAGCCGTTCATCTTCAAAATAGACCTGCAATGACAGGTATAAACCGGTTGACCATATTTCTGTATTGATCAACTCATTCATGGCGTTTTCTATTCGTTTATCCATTATCACTCTGAATATTGAAAATCCATTACTAATATTATGTGTTATTCCCTGTATATAAAAATTCCATTCGATTGTGGGTAACCCATAAAACGGAATTCTTAAACGAGGCTTAAATAATAGGATACTTATCCGCATAGACAAATTGTCACAAAAAATAGTGCTATGGTGTCTTTTTGTCTTGTTTTTCTTGCAGAATATCCAATAAGATATCCAGTTCTCTTTCTATTCCTTCAATCTTATCGGAAATACAGTCCAAAGTATTATGGTGCAGACTAGCTTTACAGTCCTGCAACTCTCTTGATAGAGAAAGTACCTGCAACCAAAGTTCTTCCTCTGTGTGACAGGGGGAGTTACTATTATCTAGTACCATAGAAGGAGAAGGCAGAAAAGTGTCTTGGCATGTAATTTGTATGATAATGAACGGTATGTCCCGAAAGAGACAGGATGGAAATGAAAGGATAGAATATTCCACAAAAGACAGTAACAAACGAAGGGGGGAAGTCGTTGGAGACAGTTGTCTCGCTTTTAAAACAACTTGCTTTCATAATGTTTATAATAAGCCAACCCTGTTCCCTGGAGTTGTGTTTATATAAAGTTAAGCGTGGGAACTTTGGTATTACCGTTCAGAAGTATCCCCATACTCAACAACATATAATACACAAAGCCCCACGCCTATATATAACAAAAATCTATATAAATAGTACGTGGAGCGTCCAATGTATTATCCAATTGTTGTTTCGAAATTGGGGATTTCCTGAACTTGGATAAGACCTTAACGCTTTACTATAAATCTTCTATTTTTAAAAGACTAATACAAATGTAATAAAAGAAATGAATTCTTTCAAAGGAAATATCTCCTTTTTTAAGGGGTGGCTTAATTTTTCTTCATTGAAAGTCTTAGAATTACTGCCTGCCAAAGCCCGTCACAATTTTTTTGAAATCCTCAAGCTGTACATTAAGCTCTATATAGTACAAGCAGAAAAACAGACCATGATGCCGCAGGCAGTATAGGCCATAACCCACTCTTCCGTGAGTATCTTATCTATTTGACAATAATAAAAATGTAAAGGAGGATAATGGCATGGACAATATTCGTATCCCAATACATATAGGTTAACATATAAGGGAGAATGGTCACGGAGTCCACAAACCGTAGAATGAAAAAATATATTTCCATCGTGCACGGTTTATGCCTCTATCCGGATATTTGGCCGGCGCCGCAAAATGCGCAATGCATACTCCACAAAAAACACAAGGGAGGAAAAATAAGTCATACTGAACAACGCCTGTCTGTAATGGGTCATGGATACAAATGGACTACAGATAATGGCTGCAATGGATATAACGATACAATCAAGCACAAAATAATGTACGAACGTGCCTATCAGTTGCATTTGGATGAAGCAGTACCACTTCATGCGATGTTTGGTTAGATTGAGTATGGATATAGGGGCTTAAAAATTAGACAGATACAAATTTACTAAAAAAGGAGAGGCTGTCTCAAAAGAGGTGTTTACAAACTTACTTTTGAAGATTTCATCCTTTCAAACTGCTTTTTCGTTGCCATAAGCCTCCTAAGAGGCTACTTTTGCAAGATTATATGCTATGGCTAGCAGGGCGAACTCAATTTCAACCTTCTTAAATCCACGAAGATGGAACCTCTTGAAGTGCTTGTTGTTCTTGAGGTTTCCAAATACGGCTTCCACATCCTGTGGTCGCTGACTGCGATATTTCAGACCTTCATCAGAGAGTAGCTTTTCACGTTCTCTTTCCTTGATTTTCCTCAGACGGTGATTTACCTGTACAATCCTTTCCGAGCGGCTTCTGTAGCACCGGCATCTTAACGGGCAGCCCTTATAGTTACGTGCCTTGTATCTTGATATGGTCTGCACAAAACCGTTGTTTGTTACCCGCCTTGCATCGGAGAGTCTTTCCATTCTCTGTCCCGTAGGACAATACATGCCGTCGGTTTCTTCGTTATGAAAATAATTGTACTTTATAAAGGTTTCAATGCCATGTCTGAAAGCATACAGATAGTTCTCTTCACTTCCGTATCCGGCATCACAGACAGACACGTCAGGGTATCTGCCGTAGAGGGAATGGAAATCATCCATATGCAGAGGATAGGTGGAGGTATCGCCCAACACTGATGGATGGTATAGTTCAGAATGAACTGTTTATTGGTACTGAACTGGGGATTGTATCCGGGTTTGAGTTGTCTGTTCTTCATATGGTCATCTTTCATGCGCATGAAAGTAGCATCATTGTCTGTCTTTGAGTGGCTGTTACGTCCGTCAAGTATCTTTCCCTGCGATTCATATTTCTTGAGCTGTTCAGGCCATGACTTCCTTACACGTCTTACCTTCGCTTTCATCTTCTTGTCAGCATCCACTCCATTCAGGGCATCATCTATCTGCCCGAGTGCCTTTTCCACTTTCTCCGGGGTGATATCCTGATAGGCAACCGGAGCGGAATCACGCAGTTCCTGCTTGGTGAGGGACTCGGCGTATTGCCATATCTCCTCAAGCTGTTCCGCGATTCTGGATATGCGGGTATGTATAGATTTGCCCCCCCAGACGAACGTATAACGGTTGGCGTTCACCTCCATCTTCGTCCCGTCGGTACAGGCCACATCCAGACTTACAAAACCTTCCGCCACGAGAAACTTTACAATGGTTGCAAATATCGTCTTCAGCACATCCTTTAGCCGGCTGCTGCGGAAACGGTTGATGGTATTATGGTCAGGAGTTACATTGCCGGTAAGCCACATGAAGCGTATGTCATTACGACAGAACTCTTCTATGCGACGGCTGGAATAGATATTACGCAAATGCATAGACAAGAATCTGAAGCATCATGCGTGAGTGGTACGCAGAACAGCCTTTAGGGGAATACTTACGGTAAAGTGCTTCAAGGTTTATCTGTTCAATGATGCGGTGAACAACCCGGACCGGATCGTTCCGGGGAATAAAATCGCCTAAACACGGAGGTAAAAGCAGATTATCGTTGGATGTGTAACTTTTAAACATTATCTTTGGGATATCTTACTTGATGCCCTAAGATACAAAAAATTAGGGAGATGGGCAAGTTCTGGCTGAGCGAAGTTAGGGCTTACCCGATTTTTTGCGGACACAAAAAAGGCCATCCCAAAGTTTATTTGAGACAGCCTTGTTTATTTTATGTGCAAATGTAACTGTTATCCTAAATAACCATTCAGAATTATTTCAGCATTTCACCTTTTTCGTTGAAAAACACAACGCTTTCGGTTCCGACGGCATCAACCAAAGTTACTTTATAAGTCTTTACGCCATCTTCTGCCACTTCTACGGCTGCTTCCTTAATGGTGGATTCAGCATAGTCTTTCTTGATGGCGTCCTGAACTGCCTGCGGGAGTTCCTTTATATCAATCGGTTTAAACTCGTTCACCATTGCAACGATTTCAACATCTGATGCCATGTTGTTAGCGAATGCTACTGAACTACCTAATCCCATTACCAGTGCTACTGCAAACAATACCTTTTTCATAATGCTAATTATTAAATTGTTAAACATCTTATCGTCTTACGCTAAAGAATAGACAATCACCGTGCCAAATAAATGGATATTTATCATATTGCTGTAAAACAGACCCTTATGAATTATTCATATTGCATAATGCAAATGTCTGATGGGCATTTTTTCTACAATGATGTGGAATGCGATACACATGGCTACACATGGTCTAACGACTGTGAATAAGAGAGTTGAGACGTTAAAATCATGCAGACGGCATGCGAAAGGAGTCGTAACGAAAGTAATCTCTCCATTACGGCTCCTGGTTATTATCCTTCTACTGTTAAAAAGTAATATCCAATTTCACCATGAATGTTATCGAACGATAGCCGCACTCCTTGCTCAACAGGTTGTTCACCATAAACTGGAAAGCGACTCCCTTTGTCACTTTCACGCCGAAGTAATTGCGTATATGTTCGTAAAGGAGATGGCCCATTCGCTGGGATTTGAAAATACGGCGTTCTTCACCCAATTCTTTAAACGGTTCACCGGCTCTACTCCGCAGGAATATAGAAAACATTAATCTGCCAGATACCTTTTCATTCGCGGCGAGTACTCTGTCCGGTAGTTTCCGCAACTGTCCGTATAGATAATGAAATTGTCAATTTCCGGATGCTCTTTCTACAACTGACGGGCTTTGCGGCTCCCCAACGTCATAAAGGCCGTTGCATAGGCATCAGCAAGCATGCACTGATGGGCAATAATTGTAGCACTCAATATATCCTTTTGAACCGGATATCCTGTTATCGGATTGATGGCATGAGCGTATTTCCTTCCATCTTTCAGATAGAAATTACGGTAGTTGCCGGAAGTTGCGAGTCCCAGCCGTTCCGACAGTTGCACAATTTGTTCAAGCTCGGAGTTTGTTCCGGTACTGTCATCCTTCGGTCTGACAATGCCAATGCACCAATTCCACCCTTGCGGGTTCTTTCCTTTCGCTATCATTTCGCCGCCGATGTCTATCATATAGTTCGATATGCCTTTGCGGTCGAACAAACACGCGATTATGTTACAGATAGTACCGCCGCCGAGCACCGAGAAATTGAGCAGGATGCGGGGATCGTCTTTCATCACACGGTTGCCCTGTAAACGCACTTTTCGGAAGCCTACAAAGTGGCGGATACTGTCTACGAGTTGCGGAGTGATGCTGTCAAACTTTGTAAAGCCAAATCCCCACAGGTTGATAAGCGGTGCACAAGTTACGTCAAATATCCCGCCTGTTTGTTCCGACGCTTGCATGGCTGTGCGGAAAGGATTGCATCAAGTTATATATCTTACGATGTTTTTTGTGCCAAGTGTATCTCTATGTAGAATACATTTCTAATTAGCTAAGCGATATATGAAACTAATCTTATCGAAAATTTTGTCCGTATCTTCTCCGACCTTTGGGTTAATCAGTTCAGCATATATCTGCATAGAAAAGATTGATTTTGTGTCCTAATACTTTTGTAAAGTTTCTTATGGCACGCCTTTTAATATACCCGAAACAACAAAGGTATAATGTCCGATATGAAAAAAAACTGGATTTTTATTGAAGCGAATCAATTCTTTTATTATTTTTACCTTTCCTTCCATAACCAACGTGGTGCGCCGCTGCGCCCTGCAGCTGCTCATGTCGAAACAGAAAACACTGGACAAGCAGACGCTGAAGGAAGCCTTACAGAAAGAAACACAGAGAATGTGAAATTATTACGTGGACTCCGACGGACCGCCCTGCTTGTGTTACCGGCTGCCTTGCCCGGGATGAACCTTTGAGATGCAACCGCCAGACAAAGGGGAAGAGGAACACTTCCATACCCGTAACCCGGCAGGACAGTCTTATGCCAGGGACACAACTATAGAAAAAAGGACAGACCTGATAGTAAGATGCGTTTGGCAAAAAAGGAAATGATGAATATTAATAATAGAAAAAGACATTTGTTCCGCAAAGCATACGCGGATATGTACATAAAAAAAGAGAAATATCTTCAAAAGGAGGATTGTTTTCCAGCCCCCCCATTACTGGTAGTTTTTAGGAGATAAAGCCTAAGGATATTTTGTTTTTCTCACTTGAAAACCTTTTTTTGCATAACAAAAACGTCCTTTGAATGTATGCAAGATGAAACAAGCCGCTGAATTTCGCTCGTTTCTAAATAGTTACCTATTAAATAAAAATAACAAGAGAACTATTTAATTTTCAGTTAGATAGCAAAAGCATTGTGTTTCGCCACGTAACTCGTCAGCGGAATAGGAAGACCGATTTGTTCTCCCAATTTCTTTAGTTTTGAATTCACCAGCTGGGCTGCACTCTTGTATTGCTTCCGTTCGTCCGCTTCTGCGTCGAGAATGATCGGCAACAGATAGGAAGAACCCATGGTGTCGTATTTATCTATGATTTCTTGCATGGGCTTTTCCCATTTGATTAGTAGCTGTTGGTTGGTCTTTTTTCTGCGATATGATAAAAAACCGTTTTGCAGATTACTTTTCTTTAGATAAGCCATATCTATAAATGACATTCCCCGAGTATAAAAACTGAACATAAATAGGTCTCTTGCATATTCCAAAGAGGAATCGTGGCTTAAATCCATATCGCGTATCTGCCGGATAATTTTGGCCGGAACCGCCCGTTTTATAGTTTTATCTATGCCTGTATATACATGTTTAAACGGATATCGCTGTATGACCAATTCTTTCTCTACGGCACGGTTATACATGGCCCTGAGATTTCTCATGTAATAAGAAGTACTGTTCGGACAAATGTCCTGAGATTTTAGATATTGTTCATATTCTATCATCAGATTGGAGTCTACGTTGTCGAAAGGGATGTCCCTGTCTCTCTTTCGGGAGTGCATGAATCGCTTGAAGCTATTGAGTGTAGTGGTATAAGTTTCGGTGGTGCGCATTTTCCCTATTTGTCTCAGTTGTTCAATGAGATTCTCACAAAAAGACACAAAGTATTCGTTTACAGGAGGAGCGGAATAATATTCAATGATTTCGTCTGCTGTATATTTGTATCCAAGATTCTCAAATCTTATCATGATATCTTTTAGACGTGAGGTATCTTCTTTTATACATTTTTTTAAAGAAACCAAATACCGGTGTCGGTTTTCTCCGGTCTTTGCCGGTATGATTATTTGGGAGTTGAAAATATCCCACTCATCAGGATAAATCTTGTATCCTGAATTTATCTGTCTTGCTACACGATTATGAATTACTTGATAGAACAAGGTTCCCGCTTTTCCTTCTATAGAGGAATGTCGATACTTTATTTTCAATGATGCCATTTTTTGTTTAATTAATATTATATATTCTCCAAAATAAATATTTTGGTGTATTATATGGTTAATAACCAATAAATTAGACATCTGTTTAATTTTGATTATAGTTGGGTTTGTATCAATACGGCGAAATACTTAGCTATTATATATCAGTGTAAATAAGGTTGGATTTTACTCTTTTTTTATTTCCGTTCTTCCCTTTTCCTTGTTTTCTGCCTCCTCTTGTGTGCTTTTTCATAGCTCCATCTGAGACCCTTTGTTTTTGAACGGCAAATTTATGTCGGTGGATGGATATGAAAGAGTTCCGGTCTTCGCCCTTTGTCC
Organism: Parabacteroides sp. AF39-10AC; assembly: GCF_003635405.1. Lineage (NCBI taxonomy): Bacteria > Pseudomonadati > Bacteroidota > Bacteroidia > Bacteroidales > Tannerellaceae > Parabacteroides > Parabacteroides sp. AF39-10AC. The sequence continues at coordinate 18,560 of NZ_QTLP01000034.1, forward strand.
TGAAAAAAATAACGCCGGACGGCTTCGCTGTCCCCAACATTTTTTGTCGTCCAAAACTTTTCTAAATCCCTCCTTCCTTATTGATGCGTGCCGTAAAAAAAAGGCTCATTAACTCAGATGGGGCATGAAAGCTCAAAAAAAAGTCGGCAGAAAGAAAAGGCTATCCCGGAAAGGGGGTTTAAAAAAAGGTCTTTAAATCTAGCTGAAGCATAAAATTAGAAGTTTAACCCATTAAAAATGTGACGTATGATTACAGTGACAGAACAACTAAAGAATGTGTTTGAAGCCAACCCTTTGTATTCAAAAGAGGGGCAGGGGCTTAATGCGGAAGTTATAGCGAGATTTTTTCTTCCTTTCTCTTCGGCGGTATGGTTGGTAACGGAAGCTGAACAGCAGGAAGACGGTGACTGGCTCTTTTTCGGCTATTGCCATATTCAAGAATAGGAATGGGGGTATGTGCTTCTTTCTCAAATTCAAGAGGTGAATGTTCGTGGGTTGACCGTGCAGCTGGATAAAGGGCTGAAAACCGGTACGACGGTAAAGGATTGCCTGAATTGATTAAGGGGTAAACGGAATGTTGAACTTAAAAACGGAAGTTATGGTTTACGAAACGAATTGCACGGAAATAACACAGGATAAACCACGTTTCAAGAGCCGCAGGGACAGGCAGAGTTTTCTTTGCCCCCAGCATTGCCGTGTGGATTTTGAAAAAGGGACACTCACCATACCGAAAGCCAAAGATATTTCTGCCGTACCGCACCGCAAGTTCAAGGGTATGGTGAAGACCGTTACCATCAGCATGACACCTTCGGGAAAATACTTTGCTTCCGTATTGGTTGATACGACCATTCAAGAACTTCCGGCATCAGCGATACAGGGCAATACGACTTTGGGCATTGACTTAGGAATCAAATCACTCGCTGTATGTTCTGACGGACGCACGTTTGACAACCCGAAGAACTTGCAGAGAAGCCTTGACCGCTTGAAGCTGTTACAAAAGCGGTTGAGCCGCAAACAGAAAGGTTCTGCCAACCGCAACGAGGCTCGCATCCGTGTAGCTCGGTTGCAGGAGCGTATTGCTAACTGCCGTGAGGATAACCTTCATAAAATCACCCACGCACTCACGCACGACAGCCAAGTGCGTACCCTCTGCATGGAGGATTTGAACGTGAAGGGTATGCAGCATAACCACCATTTGGCGCAAGCCGTAGGTGACGCATCTTTCGGGATATTCCTGATGCTGCTTGAATACAAGTGCCGCTGGTATGGTGTGAATCTCATCAAGATAGACCGCTTTGTCCCAAGCTCGAAGACCTGCGGCAAATGCGGCTATGTGTATAAAGGATTGAAATTGAACGAGCGAAACTGGACTTGTCCGGAATGTGGCACGCATCACGACCGGGACTTCAATGCCGCTTGCAACATCAAAGAATTTGGCTTGAAAGCCCTACCCACGGAGCGTGGGAAAGTCAAGCCTGTGGACTGTCCTCTTGTGGATGACCGACCTCGTGTCCTAAAAAGCAATGGCAGGAAGAAGCAGGAAAAGAGAGGAGGTATTGGTATCTCCGAAGCCGCTAAATCTTTAGTTTAGCGGTAGTTCACCTTCTAGTCAAAGGGAGCAACAACCGTTCCAGAAGTTCTTTCTTGTTCTCAACGGTCATTTTGTTTCTTCCTTTGGCTATGATTTCAGCAGCCAAATCGCTTTTACGCCCGGCGATGTATTTTTGTCGCTTTCCGTTGATGACTGCCTCGATACGGAAATCATGCCGGGTGTTTTCGATGATGTTGATTTCTGATACTAGAAAGCCATCCTCTGTTTCGTAGGGTTCAACGATGGTGGGCAGGTAGTGCTTCATGGTTTCCCCTATGAGCGGAGATACCAAGCCGGAAAGATGCTCTTCGATGCGGTCTTTCCAATACTCATCGATTTGATAATTGGTGGCATAATCGTAGAAATGGCTGATGGCAAGGCTGACTTCCTCGATTATTCTTTTCGCATTCTTTATTCCGTTTTGTCGGGCAAATTGCAAGAGGTCATCTTCCGTGATGCCGTTGTCTTTTCCCGAAATATTCATAGAGTGTACGTTTTCATAGGCCGCACCGTCTAAATTGGTGGTGAATGTCATGTCGTATGCAGGGGTGATGTGCCATGTGCCGTTTCTTTCCATCAGGAAAGAGAAATTCTTGATGTGGTCATCCACGTTGCCACCCATGACATTGAATACCATCCGGCGGTACAGTTCAGATTGCTCACTTGCCGGGATGCTCAGCTTTCGGCAGACTTCAAACAAATCCTCATAGCTTGTTGCGTCCGGATTCATGGCAGCGAGCGTCTGTGTATGTATCTTCTCTCCGTTTATCCTATCGTAACGCTCCGTCAGGAAGTGATGTTTCCCCTCAATTTGAATGAGTCGGGAAGGCATCATCGTAATCCCGGCTTCTTTTGCCAACTCATAATATACCATTTCCATTTGCGTGAACGGAAAATCGTCCCCTTCTGCAAACTTCAATATGTAGTAGGTATAGCCCTCCGGCAAAGGAACTTGGCCGGAACGTATATCATGTGTCGTTTCATTGATGGCGATGATGGCTTTCGGGTGCTGTCCTCCGGCTGATGTCCCTATCTCATAGATACTTTGCAGTTGCAGTGCTTCATCATCTTGCACGGATATTTCCTCCCGTTCCTCAAAGATACGGCGTGCCAGTTGGTATAAACTCTCTATCTGGAGAGTAGAAGAGGATTCCAATCCCGGTGTGGCCGGAATGAACTCAAAGGCTCCCATTCCCCGTTTTCCGATGAAAGACAGTTTATCTACCGGCGTGAGTTTGCGCTTGGGGATATGGTTTTGTGCCGCCCATTGGTCGAAGACCATGTTACCCCACCGGTCAGGCAATGAATCTGCCAAGAACGGTGGAAGACCTTGATAAATCTTTTCTCTGTTTCCGAGTATGGGCATACCCTTTGCCGTCGATCCTTTGACAGAAGCGGTCAGTGGGGCGATTTCCACTCCTTTCTTGATGAAGTCCGGATGATAGTTGAAGACGGCTCTTTTGCTCCTTTCGTCCCAATAGAGCTTTCCGACTTCTTCCCCCCATAACATAACACTCACAACATTATTTTCCATGTCTTATCCTTTTCGGCTTTTTATTCATTATTTGTTCCATAGTATAGGCTGAAACAGGTATTTCCGGCAGCAGGTCGTCCATCTGTTCCAGACAGTCCACTACTCGCAGCAGGGCAAGAAAGTTGCCCATATTGATGTTATAGGCCTTCCCGTTCTCAAACTGGCGCAAGGTGATAAGGCTGACACCGGCTTTCTCGGCAACCTCTTTTTGGGTGAACCTATAGGTTAGTCTGTATTCCTTAAATCGCCTGCCCAGTTCCGCTATGATTTCCGGATTGGCCATGGCTTGGGTGATGTGATTCGTTGTCATATCACAAAGGTAAATATATTAACTGTTAAATCAAAATATAATAGATAATAATTAATATATTTACTATTATATTGAATGTTGCGAGATGTCGTTTGTGTGCTAATCCCCCAATTCCATGCTTCGCTTATTGCCGCCTATAATCGGGCTTTGTGCGGGCTTTATGTCCTGAATGCTTTTTAGCACTTCCTCCATTTGGAAGATTTTGGCGGCAGCGATGAAGGTGGTGGCGGATATATCCGGCTGGAGGATTTTCAGTACCTTCTCCGATGGCTGATATCCTTTCATCTTCAGTTCCAGGATGGCGTTGAAGTCATCATTCCACATAGCCTTCATGAAAGCCTGCTCTTGTTCGTTGGCAATGTCCGGCATTTGGATGGTATGCAGTTGCCTGCCGAACAAGAGCAGGTTTTTTCCGATAAAGTCGGCGTGTTCCGGTTTGACCCCGCAATCCTTGGCAGTCTCATGCCAATGCGATACGGTTTCCTGTACCTTTTCGATAATCTGTTTGTGTTCCCGGATACCCATGTTCTCACCCACCTTTTGCAGATCTTCCATCGTGAAATTGTCTTGTTTGCCGTTGAGTGACAGTTGGTGGCGGTTCGTCCATTTGCCGCCCGGTGTGTATGAGTAGCAGAGGTCGTATGCCGGTGACAGTTTCCACTTCCCTTGTCTATCCATCAGGAAAGAGAAGTTCTTGCTATGGTCGTCATGGTTCCGGCCCATGACGTTGAACACCATTCTTCGGTAAAGCTCCTCTTGGCTGGGATAAGGCAGGTTCATTTGCCTCATGATGCGGAATATCTCTTCGTATGAATGGCGCTGGTCACGGTCATAGTGGGCAAGCCCGGCCAATGTCTGTACATGAATCTTCTCTCCGTTTTCCATACGGTCAAAACGGCGTGTCATAAAATGGCATGACTCTTTTTCCTGAAGTAACCGACATTCCATCATATCGATACCACAGGCTTTTGCCATTCGGTGATAGGCATATTCGATGTTTCCTATTCCTTGTGGATTGTCCGTTATCTGCGTGTGTTCGCTGTATTTGCCGCCATCAAATTTCAGCAGCCAATACCCGAATCCTTCAGGGGCTTTTACCTGCCCGGAGCGTACCTCTCCGGTAATATCGTTATAGGCGATGATGGCCTTGGGCTTGGCACCTCCGGCTGATGTTCCTACCTTCAGTATATCCAGTATGTTTCTTCCTTCCTGGCGCAGTTGGGTCTGAAAAGCCATCCTATCTGTGAATACGAATTGGGCAAGCTCCGTCAGTTCCTCGATATGGAGGACCGATGATTCGTTCATGCCGTTGATTGGCGAGGACGGCTCAAACTCCAGTGCGCCCATGCCACGTTTGCCTACATAGCAAAGCCTGTCTAAAGGGGTTATCTCTTCTCTGGACAATCCCTTGCTGGCAAACCATTCATTGATGATCTGGTTTCCAAAAGTATCCGGCAGTGAATCGGCAAACAGTCCGGGCAACCCCTTGAAACAGTCGGTGCGGTTTTCAAGGAACCGGTAGGGTGTGTTCCTGTATTGGTCGATGGGCATGATGATGGGAGAAATGTCAAGACCGGAGCGGATGAACTTCCGTTCATAGTCGAACAAGGCGGCATTGCTTTCCTTTTCCCAATAGAGAGAGCCTACGCTTTCTCCCCACAGCTTTACATCTACTATCAAATCATTCATGGTTATCTTGTTTTAAATGGCGTACACGGTAGCGTTTCTTCCCTTGCAGTTTTTTGAGCTCTATCGGGCTGACCCGGATTTCCGGTACCAGTTGCTCCAGGTTCTCCAGCAGGCCGAGCGAGCGGAGTACGCTGATGAACAACAGCAGCGATACCGATTTGCCCTTCTCGATGTTCGCAACGGTCAAGGGGCTTACACCGGAAGCCGTTGCCAGTTCTTCCTGCGTGATACGCTGCCTGATACGTGTCTCTTTGATGCGTTGGCCGATTCTCATCAGCACAGCCGGATTGCTCATTTCATGCCACATGGTTGTTCCTTTTTTGCAAATATACAAATAATCCATGTAAATGTATAGATTAACTTGAATATATGATGTTAATCTATATAAATATAATGATTATAGTTGCCTTGTCTTTTCTTGAATTAAAAGCAAATAAAATCACAATGTATTGTGAATATGAAAGAGATAGGAAAGATTATTAAAGAGCGTAGAAAGAGTTTGAAGGTCAATCAGCTGGAACTCTCCGAGCTGGCAGGTGTGGGCATCAATACGTTGGTGGCCATCGAGCGTGGAGAAGGAAATCCTAAATTGGAGACACTGCTTTCCATTCTTGACACGCTTGGGCTTCAAATGACTATCGGATTGAAAAGTTGAATTTAACTGTTAATTGAAATGAGACGATGTGAAGTTTATTTGCACGGTATTAGAGCCGGGATGTTGACAGAAGAGGATAATGGAGAATATACATTCACCTATGATTCTTCTTATTTGGAAAAAGAGGATTATCCATCGGTCAGCTTGACTCTTCCATTACGTGAAGAGCCGTATCGGTCAACGGTCTTATTCCCGTTCTTCTTTAATATGTTGTCGGAAGGTGAAAACCGGAAACTGCAATCCCAATTGTTGCACATCGATGCCGAAGATGACTTTGGCATACTGCTGGCCACAGCCCGCTATGATACCATAGGTGCCGTAACCACTAACCCTGTATTGCCATGATGACTTTGACGGTTTGTCCTTCGACATTGGCCGAGGGATTCGATACTTATTCTCTTGCCGCACGAAAAAAAATGTTTGACGATAAAGCGGTGTCTCATTATCTGAGAGTGCCAAGCCCTTCGACAAACAGTGAAGAAGCCAATGAAGCCATACGGAATGCAAAGCGCATCTCATTGTCGGGCGTACAGCCCAAGTATTCGGTCATTGTTGATGAACAAGAATCGTATCTTCGTTATACACAGGAAGGCGAGCAGGGAGCATATATATTAAAGCCGTGTCCCAGCAGTTACCATATACTGAACCGGGATTATTGCGCTGCCAATGAGCATTTGACCATGCAAATTGCGGCACAAGTATATGGAATAGAGACGGCGGCCAACAGGCTTTGCTTTTTCAGTAATGATGAAGCCGCTTATTTGACACGGCGATTTGATGTTCATGACGGGAGAAAATATCAGCAGGAAGATTTTGCGGCATTGATGGGATATACGAAAGCGAATGGAGGGAGTGACTATAAATATTGCAATGGCAGCTATGAAGAGTGTGCGGAGGTAATACAGAAATATGTAAAAGCTGCCCGGATTGATTTGCTTCGTTTCTTCAGGCTGATTGTATTTAACTTCATCTCTTTGAATGACGATGCGCATCTGAAGAATTTCTCTCTGATTAATAGAGGAAACGAATATCGGCTTTCTCCCGCGTATGACTTGATAAACACCTCATTGCATTTGACTGAACCCCGAATATTCGCTCTTGATAAAGGATTGTTTAAAGAAGGAATGAATTTGGGTGATACCCATCAGGTAGGGCGGAAGGATTTCGAGGAATTTGGACGACGCATAGGGCTGGGCGGTAAATTGATAAAGCGTGAGCTTGATGAGTTTGTCAAAGAGAAATCATTGGTGCAAGTATTGATAGACCGTTCCTTTTTATCGGAAGAACTGAAAAAGCAATAATAGGATGTCTATGGGGTACAGGTGTAAGACGCTTTCTTTCTGATGAAGGGCGGATAAAGCATTCTTCAGGAAAGTACTTCTTCTTTTCCCATGCCGGTCATACCGTTAGAACTGATTGATAAGTATGATGCGTATGTTGGCCGGTATGTCTATCTTTGTGGCAATGAAAACAGAGAGAGGATTGATTTACGCCTTGTTTTCCGGGACGGAAAGGAGATTGGCACGGATGATCTGAATCTGTATTATAATTGACGTGACGGCCTGAATGTCCCCCGGATGAATGTTCGGGGGATTTTTTTTCTTTTGGGCGTTCCCGTGGGACGGTCGGGCTTTACGTTTCAAGTCCTCGCCTAAAGGCTGTGGGCTTTACTCTGCAATCCCTAACGCATGGCTGAAAAGTCCTCTTGCCGGTGTTCTTCTTCATACAGCCTCATGCGTTCTTGTAATGCTTCTTTTAAATTGTCGCTTTTTTTCAGTCCGAGTTTGGCACGTATGTTCGCTCGTTGGCTGGTTATGTTTCCGCTACTCCGATGTAATAATTCGCATATTTGGCTGACGGTCTTGTCTTGCAGTATTAAACGGCAGATGTTTAATTCGGACGGGGATAAATAGGGATATATTCTCCTGATCGTATCAAGTTTACTTTTTTCCTTTTTCTGGTGTGCGGCAAGGGCTGTAAAAAGATTTTCTTTGGATTGTTCCCCTATTATGCTTAACAGGGAGTTTGTCTTTTCTTCCGGGTTATTCTCGCTTAACAACTCGGCGAACGCGAATAGTTCTTCCCTTTTCATTTGGAGACGTTTCAAAAGCATTTCCTCTTCCTCTTTTAGCAAGTTGCTACTTTTTAGCAAGCTGCTGATATTACTGTGTAAGGATCTTCCTAATAAGGGGATCATGGTGTATATGATGATGACCAAAGGCAGATAACTGTATAGGAACGGTTCGTCGGTGATAAGTGTGCAGATTGTATAGGAAGCTATGGTAAGGGAGGACAATAGGATGGAGATATTACTCATATAGGCACAGATGGAAAGCATGGTAAATAAGAGAGAGATAGTAATGTTACTCATTATCAATGCTCTTTGATAACTATATTCATATCCGCTACATATTGAGCAATAAATTATCTCGATAAAAATCTCGATATGTATGGCTATCAGTATAATGGAAAAGGTCGTGGTCAGATTTACTCTCTTTTTAAAATAAGCGAGAGTGCACATAATGATAAACAGGAATAATACGCTGTTAATATAATAAAACTGTTCATTGGGAAATGGAACTGAATATATGTATATGGGTGCGCATAAGGCCAGCATGAGCAGGGATAGATGAAAGACACGTTTTTGTTGATACGTTATTATCATTTCTCTTTCTTTTTTGTCGTAAGTTTGAGTTTTTATTGAGCTTAGAAAAGTAGTGGCTTTTGTGCTGATTTTCATGTGTTTTATTGTTTTAAGTGTTATTAAGTATAATGTTTCCTGCAAAAATAACTGTTTTTTTTTTTTTTTTTGTATGTTTAAGTACTTTTCTTTATGATGTTAAGTGTTTTTAATTGTTGTGTAAGCGTGATTGGCTGCTGTGGTAAGTGTTGTAGCTGTTGTGTGGTTGTCTTTTTAAGTATTTATAAGTTTAAAATACTTGTTTTTTGCTTTGGAGGTTGGTTTATAGGTGTGTATTTTGCGGTCGAAATTCAAGGGGTGTAAAAGCCTGGGTTGGGATTGTCATATTAACAAACGATTAAATGACGAAAAGATGTTTTTTTTATATTAAATGTGTATTGTTCGTGCTCGTGTTGAGTATAAGCGGAGAAATATCCGCTCAGGAGAAGCGTGATTCGGTAAGGATCTATTTTCATCAAGGAAAGGTAAATATAGATACATGTTTACTTGACAATGGGAACGAGATGGAGCGGTTTGCTAAAATCTGTTCCGCATTGAACGACTCCGTCCGTCTTATCAGGAAAATTCAAATAATAGGAGGAGCTTCCCCGGAAGGAGGGGGGCTGTTGAATGGAAGGCTGTCTGAAAAACGAGCAGAGGTTTTGTGGCGGTATATATCACCTTATATAAAGATTCCGGTATTGGAGAGGGATTTTCATTTTTCGGGAAGCGACTGGAACGGACTTATAACGATGGTGAGAGCGGATGTGAATGTTCCGGAGAGGGAGGATGTCCTTCGTTTGTTGGAGAAGATCGTCCGTTTGGAAAACCAGGACAGCCCTTATTGGGGGGGAGAACTGAAAAGACTGAAAGGGGGGAGGCCATACTCATATTTGTATAAATTCCATTTTCCGAAACTTCGTTCGTCGATGGTGAAAATATGCTATGATAGTGATCCGATAAATCCCGTCAGAGATACGGTATATATACATACACGTGATACGTTGTGCATCCGTGATACCGTTACCGTCATAGCTCCGGTAAAGAAACGGCCGTTTTGCATGGCGGTGAAAACAAACTTGCTTTATGACGCTGTTTTGATACCTGACATCGGGGTTGAGTTCTGTTTGGGGAAGAACTGGTCTGTGGCCGGGAATTGGATGTATGCCTGGTGGAAAAGTGATCGGAAGCATAATTATTGGCGTATCTATGGGGGAGATGTGGAGTTGCGCCGCTGGTTCGGTCGGAGAGCGGTGGAAAAACCGTTTTCCGGGCATCATGTCGGATTGTACGGGCAGATCGTCACCTATGATTTCGAATTGGGTGGGAAAGGTTACTTGGGGGATAAATGGAGTTACGGGGGAGGCGTGGCTTACGGCTACTCGTTACCTGTGGGACATCGGTTCAATGTGGATTTCACGTTGGGAATCGGCTACCTTGGAGGATCGTACAAGGAGTACATCCCTTTGGACGGTCACTATGTATGGCAGACCACTAAAAACCGCCGCTGGTTCGGCCCGACCAAGGCGGGTATCTCTTTGGTGTGGTTGATCGGGCGGGGGAATTATAGCCGGAAGAAAGGAGGCAGGCAGTGATACGGATACGCTTTAGTCTGGTGTTCATATTTTTATGGATAGGACTGACGGCTTGTGAGCATAAGGATTTATGTTACGATCATCCGCACTTTGCCACGGTGCGGGTAATATTCGACTGGACCAAGATTTCCAATCATGACAAGCCTGAAGGCATGAGGGTCGTATTTTATCCGACCGATGATGAAAGCAACACGTGGATATTTGATTTCCCCGGAGGAGAGGATGGGGAAGTGGAGCTCCCCGAGAATGATTACCGGGTAATTTGCTTCAACTACGATACCGACGGGATGGTTTGGAAAGAAAACGGCAGTTACACGCTTTTTACTGCCGATACGCGTGATGTTCGGTCGCCGGATAACCGGACAATGGCCGTCACCCCACCCTGGCTGTGTGGCGACCATATAGACAGAGTTATCCTCAAGGACATTCCGGGAGGAAGCGCGGAGATAGTACGGCTAACTCCCGTAAACATGGTATGTCACTACACGTATGAGGTGAACGGTCTTCGGGGACTGGATAGGGTGGCGGATTTGCGGGCCGCTCTTTCCGGCATGTCCGGCTCGCTTAACATGTCCGGCGACAGTTTGCCCGCCGGTCTTTCGGAGAGCCTGCTCTTTGATGGAATGGTTTCACGGAATCAGATTATAGGCGGATTCTATACGTTTGGACATTCCGCACTTGAAGGAGAGCCCAATGTTTTCCGGCTGTATCTCAAGAACCGTTCCGGCAGCATGTCTGTATTGGAACAGGACGTGAGCGACCAAGTGCATGATGTCCCGGTAGCGGGGCATATCGGTGATGTGCATCTGGTGTTGAATTTTGATTATGAGGTACCATCCGAGCCGGGAAATGGCGGTCCGGGATTTGATGTGGACGTTGATGATTGGGATGATGTGAATGTGGATATAGTGTTGTAAACGGATATTTGAGTTTTCAGTGCGGATTGGATGCCGGGTAAACGCTATGTCAACTATTAAGTAATCGAGTTTATTAATTATATGTATCAATTTGATTTGTTTTTATTTATGAAAAAAAGTACAGTAATGCTTTGGGCAATCTTTGGAGCGCTACTCATGGGTTGCTCAGACGAGGAGATTGCGAATGTGGAAACCTCCTCGCGGAATGCGATTGGTTTTAACGTGTTAAGTAATGCGGCGGAAACGAGGGCTACCCCTACTACCCCCTCCAACTTGACGAGCACCGATTTCGACGTGTTCGCTTTTACGGCGGATGGTACTGCCTTCATGGGAAAGGTCGACACGGAATATGGACATGACGGAGTGAATATCGTGTACAAAGATAATAAGTGGGATTATAAAAATGCGAACGACCTTCGTTATTGGCCTTCCGAGGCTTTGGACTTTTACGCGTTCAATCCCGGAACGGTTAGTGAAGACATGTTGGCGTTTTATAGGTGGGAAGCCTCCGGGACTTCTCAAAAGATAAGTTATACCTGCATCGATGAGTATGGAGCCGGTACTCATGCAAACTACGACGTGATGTATGCCATAGCCAAAGACCAGACAAAAGACTCAAACAACGGAAAAGTGAAATTTAAATTCAAACATATTCTGTCTCAGGTCGTATTCAAAGCAAAGACCCAATACGCTAACATGCGGGTGGACATCCGTGACATCAAGATTCATAATATCAGATTTTCCGGCGTCTTCACATTGCCTGCGGCAGCCGATGGAACGGGAAGTTGGAGTTCGCCTGATTTAACATTTCCACACGCATTTACCGTAGTGAAAGACAAATCCATCACGGTCGAAGGTAATACCACAGCTACCGATATTTCCACAAGTTCTCCTATGCTGAATATACCACAGGAGCTGACTGCTTGGACTGTTTCCGGAGCCAGCAAAACCAAGAAGGGTGCCGACGATGCGAAGCAATGTTATCTGGAGATCTCCTGCAAAATCCAGCAGTCCGGAGTTTATCTGTTGGGTTCAGCAAGTGAATACAAAATAATTTATGTTCCGTTCGGAATTATATGGGAACCGGGCAAGCGTCATATCTACACGTTGATTTTCGGTGGTGGTTATACTGATCAGGGAAAGGCTGTGTTGAATCCGATCCAGTTTGATGCAGAGACAACAGGCTGGGTTGATGTAGATAATAAAGACGTAAACGTCAAACCTTAATCCAAACGTTTATTAATATCGTACCCGTTGGCAGGTTAAACATACGCAAGATTAACCCTGCCAACGGGTTTTTTATTGCTTTTATCATCTGTAATTTATGTGTAGGGTTGCTTTTTGCGTACCTTTTTCCTGGAGAATTTCTTTTGTGGAGTGTTTGCCCTGTATATTCCCGATACGCTGTTATAGCAGGGAACTGTTTTTATCCAAGTAGTCAGATATAGCCTCTTGCAATACCGATTTTAGCGAATCGCCTTTGCGGATCGCGATCAGCTTTAAGTTCTGGTGATAGGTTTCGTCCATGACAAAATTACAATGCACGGTTTTCGCTTTCTTCGGCTTTTGAGCCTCTTTTTGCCCGGCCGTGGATTGGATCAGGCTGTCTAATCCCCCGGTCAGCCCGGCCGACATACTGTTTTTTAAATCGTTCTTCTTTGCCATATGGTTACTTTATTTCTGTTAGCAGTTCGTTACATACCTTTTCGTAGTCCTCTGCCCCGGCAGATTTGGGGGCATAGTGAAAAATATCCTGCCCTTGTGTCGGGGCTTCGGCCAGCGTAATGGCGTTGCGTATATGGGTGCTGAACACTTTGCCCTGGAATGTTTCCTGTACCAGTTCCGAAACGCTCTTGTTCAGGTTCTTTCTTCCGTCGTACTGGGTTATCAGAACCCCGGCTATCGAAAGATCCGAGTTCAAACGTTGCTGCACCTTGTGGACGACCTGCATAAGTTTGGCCATTCCACGCATTGCCAGGAATTGAGCCTGAACCGGGATAATCAACCGATCCGAGGCCGTCAGTGCGTTAAGCGTGAGCAGCGACAGCGAGGGGGGACAGTCGATCAGGATATAATCGAATTTCTCCTTTTGGCCCTTGATAAGGTGGGCTAAGATAAGCTCCCGTCCGGCCTCGTTGATTAACTCCGTTTCAACGGCCGAGAGATCCAGGCAGGAGGGAACGACGCTAAGACCGTCCTTATGCTCGTAGATCGGCAGGTCGTATTCGCCTTTCATCGCGCCGTAGATCGTTTGGGGAAGCTCCGCGGAGAAGCCCAGCGATTCGGTCAGGTTGGCCTGCCCGTCAAGGTCGATCAAAAGAACCTTGTACCCTTTTTGACGTAACGCGCCGCCCAGGTTGATCGTGGTTGTGGTCTTTCCTACTCCCCCCTTGTGATTCAATACGGAGATTACTTTTGCTTTGCTCATAAATTCAGTTTTTTAAATGGTTGTCATGTCCGCAAATATAGTTAAAATACTAATATACTAAAATACTAAAAGTAGTATTTCTCGTTTTTTGCGTGTTTTTTGTACCGATCGGGGAAGCGTACCGAAATAAATCCTGTTTCCGTCTTTCGGTACGTTTTGTTTCTGTACCGGAATTAATCAAAGATTAGAATAACCATAAATGTTTTTATACGTTAATCATACGTATGTATATATGTATATATTTGTTTTTGAGTATCTTTGTGTGCTATGAATAAAAAATAAAAGACATGAGCACTTATTCGTATAAAAATCCGAAGTTTATAAATTCCCCTAAAGGGGTGGTTGAAGTTGTAGAAGTGATTTATGACGGCAAAGATGATCCGGCCTATTCACTGGCTATTATTAAATGGGAAAATACCTATAAATTAGGTATTCGTTGGAACATCGCTTATAGTGAATGGGACGATTACCGCAAACAGA
>NZ_QTLP01000034.1:32448-43114 GCF_003635405.1 Parabacteroides sp. AF39-10AC
TAGGTATTCGTTGGAACATCGCTTATAGTGAATGGGACGATTACCGCAAACAGAACGGGCAAGATGAATGTATAGGTAATCCACAGTCGAGAGGTATTCCCACCTGGTTTGTTTTGCCCGATGATATGATGTTTAGTGAGAAGTTCAGCGGTGCGATGCAGAGGCTTGATGAATTAAGAAAAGGTAAATAAGTAATGGAACAGGGAGAAATCATATTATACCAGCCGGATGAAGCGGTCAAGTTGGAAGTGAGGCTGGAAGATGAAACCGTTTGGCTGACACAGGCGCAAATTGTGGATCTTTTTCAATCCAGCAAAGCAAATATAAGCGAGCATATAAAAAACATATATGATCAGAAAGAATTAGAGGAAAGTTCAACTGTTCGGGATTTCCGAACAGTTCGACAGGAAGGCAAACGGCAAGTGATGCGCAATCTGACTTATTACAATTTGGATGCGATCATATCCATTGGGTTTCGTGTCAATAGTAAAAGAGGTATTTTATTTAGGCAATGGGCGAATAAGGTTTTAAAGGACTATCTTTTAAAAGGGTATTCCATTATAAACGTTTGTCAGAACTTGAAAGGACTGTCGCTCAACATACCGAGAAGATAGATTTTTTTGTGCGTACTGCCTTGCCCCCGGTCGAAGGCATTTTTTATAACGGCCAGATTTTCGATGCGTACAAGTTCGCTACCGATCTGGTAAAGTCGGCCAGGCGTTCGATCGTGCTTATCGACAACTATGTGGACGAAACGGTTTTGCTCATGTTGAGTAAACGCAGCGTCGGTGTCTCGGCCACCATTTACACCCAGCGTATCACGCAGCAACTCCAACTTGATCTTGACAGGCATAACAGCCAGTACCCACCTATCGACATCAGGACGTACCGGGACAGTCACGATCGTTTCCTGATCGTTGATGAAACGGACGTGTACCATATCGGAGCCTCGTTAAAGGATCTGGGGAAAAGATGTTCGCTTTCTCAAAGCTGGATATTCCGGCGGCTGTGATAACCGACCTGTTATAATATCCCTTGTCTTATGAATGTGGTTATCTATTCACGTGTAAGCTCGCAGTCGGCCAGGCAATCGACCGAACGGCAGGTTGTCGATCTGGAGAGGTTCGCAGCCGGACGGGGGTACGAGGTGACGGCGGTCTTTGAGGAAAAGATAAGCGGACGAAAGGCCAATATCGAACGCCCGGTTTTAAGCCGTTGCCTGGAATACTGCACGGATCCGCAGAACCGGGTGGATATGTTGTTGCTGACCGAGATCTCACGCCTGGGGCGTTCAACCCTGGAGATCCTAAAGTCGCTCGATACGCTGCACACGCATAAAATATGCGTGTATATTCAAAACCTGAACCTGGAAACATTACGGCCGGACAAGACGGTAAACCCCTTGTCCTCTCTGATCACTACCCTGTTGGGGGAACTGGCCGCGATCGAACGCCAGGGGATCATCGACCGCCTTAATAGCGGACGGGAGTTGTACATCCAGAAAGGGGGCAGGCTGGGACGGAAGCCGGGAAGCCGGAAAACGGCCGAACAGAGGAAAGAGGAATACCGGGAGGCGATCGCTTTGTTAAAGAAAGGCTACTCGATCCGGAACGTGGCGAAGCTCACGGGAAAGGCCGTTTCGACGATACAACAAGTAAAAAAAGACTTCATTAGTAGCTGATTATCAGAACAAATGTTGTATTTTTGCAACAAATACGAGTAAATGCACATAATTAAAAACGAGTATTTGCACGAAAATAATCAGAATCTAAATAAAAACGGTTATGGCAACAATGGCGGAGAAAATGGCGGCTTCACTGGAGGAATTAAGAAAGCTCCAGGAGAAAGACCGCTGTGTCGTCCTGCAAGGGACGGTCGAGATAGGGAGGACGCATTTAACCCGGCTGTTGGATAACGGCTGGTTGCAGGAAGTAATGAAAGGCTGGTATATTGCGGCCAGGCCGGGAACAGAGGGGGACACGACGGTCTGGTACACCTCATTCTGGTATTTTATCGCGAAATACGCGGCTGTCCGGCTGGGGGAACAATGGTGCTTGACGGCCGACCAGTCGCTGGATCTGTATTCGGGGAAAACGACCGTGCCCGTGCTGGTGATTATCAAGTCGCCGAAAGGCCATAACAACACGCAAAAGCTGATGTATGATACCTCGCTTTTGGTGTTTCAAAGCGAGATTCCGGATCAGGTATATAAAGAGCCGGAATACGGCCTTAATCTCTATCCGCTTGCCGAAGCCCTGGTATATGCCACGCCGAGATATTTCCAGGTGGAGAGGATCGCGGCCCGTACCTGCCTGGCCATGATACGGGACGCTGCCGATATATTAAAGGTACTGGCGAGAAACGGGGCTTCGCTTCGTGCCGGAAGAATAGCCGGGGCGTTCCGGAACATCGGGAACAGCGAAATCGCCGACTGCATCGTTTCCACGATGCGGGGGTTCGGGTATGACGTGAGAGAAGAAGATCCGTTCGAGGATCAGCCACGAACGCCCCTTGTTTATGAGGTGTCGCCTTACGTCACACGCTTGCGCCTGATGTGGGAGAACATGAGGGATAAGGTTGTAGAACTGTTTCCCGAAGCCCATGGAAAGATTGATGACGTGGAGGGGTATTTGAGATCCGTCGATGAAAAGTATTCGGAGGACGCTTATCATTCTCTCTCGATCGAGGGATATAGGGTTTCCCCGGAACTGATCGAGAAAGTGCGTGTCGGGAACTGGAAGCCGGAGGAAGAAGATAAGGAGCATAAAAACGCGCTGGTGGCACGTGGGTATTACCAGGCGTTCCAGGCTGTCAGGGGGACGATCTCCGATATACTGAAAGGAAAGAACGCAGGGGAAGCGGTAAGGGCGGATCATCCGGTCTGGTATATGCAGATGTGGATGCCGTTCGTTACGGTGGGGATCTTGCAAAGGGAGGATCTTGTGGGTTATCGTACCGGGCAGGTCTATATACGGGGACCGCAACATATCCCGTTGAACCCGAAAGCGGTCAGGGACGCTATGCCCGTCCTTTTCGATCTCTTGAAGAATGAGCCGCACCCGGCGGTAAGGGCTGTCCTGGGACACTTCTTTTTCGTGTATATTCACCCCTATATGGACGGGAACGGGAGAATGGGACGGTTCGTCTTGAACGCCATGCTTGCGTCTGGAGGCTATAACTGGACGGTCGTTCCGGTGGAGCGTAGAAAAGAATATATGAAAGCGTTGGAAAAGGCCAGCGTGGAAGGGGATATTTCGGAGTTTACGAAAGTAATCGCATCATTGGTCAAGTAATGAATAGGGGAGTATATAAAAACAAAACCCTGGAGTTTGTCTTACGACAGGGACAACAGAGGATTACTACGCAAGTATAGGGAGTATATCTCGTTTATACAAGGATTTTATGGCTTTTCTGGATTGATTTTAAAAAGAATAGAGGTTTGTTCCCTAGAATGTAGTATTTACTACTTTTAGTATTTTAGTGTATTAGTACAATTTTGTAAGTTTTATCATGGCAAAAGAACTGATCCGTGTCCCCAGGTATAATTCCGTGCTGATTGAACGGTTGTATGAGGCAGGTGGAAACGTCATGCTCGATCTGATCATATACCTGGGCAGCTATCACCTCAAAGACTTGTTCGGGACTTCCTGGTTCTCCGTAGAAGACTTTTGCCGTAAGATGGGGTATGACCGTACCAACTTGCAGCGCAAGCTGGATAGCCGGCAGCTTGCGGCCATGTTCGGAAAGAATATGTAGCCGGAATATGTATGTACTGGCACGGCAGGACAGAGAATCAGCCATCCTATCGAGACGGTTTTTGAGGCGGCTCTCTATAAACTGGGATTGGAGAACCTCTGCTATCCGACCATTGGCGAGGATGGCCGTACATCCTATAATTTCGTGCAGATCCTGAAACGTTTCGACATAATGACCGATTTCAAGACGAAGAAGTCAACGAAAAGGCTGTACTCGGCAGTGGTAAGCCCGGAGATAAAAAATTTCATGTTCTCGCTCTATAACCTCTTGGAGCTTCAGGATTACCGCAGCATGCCCAGCCGTTACCGCTATTTCTATCTGGAGCTTTCCAAGATGGTTTACCTGATCAAGTATAAGACCGCCAAGAATGAGGCTCCTTTTTATGTGCTGACAGTCGATCAACTGGCTAAAAAGCTCGGCATAGAGATTGCCGAACCCAAAGACCGGAAAAAGAAGGTCGCCTCGATACTGAAAAAGATGAATACTTACCTGAAATATACCAATTTCAATTTCTCTTTTGTGAAAGGCGATCATGAGAGATGGGTATATACCGTGTTGTTCTCGTTTCCTAGGCATACGCTGCACTATTTTGATGAAGGACAATATGCTGTCGTAGTGAAGAAATTCTATAAGAACCTGCTTGGGCTGTATGTCGAGATTGCCTACCCGGACACGGATATGGCTGTCAGGAGGAAGAAGATCAAAGAGGTGGAGGAAGATGCCGGACTGTATAAAGAGTTCCTTTTATGGGCAAACTCCCCGGAAAGCGTAGAAAAGAAAAAACAAATATATATCAGTGATTTCGTGGCTGTATTCGGCAGGTTTCCGGAAGGATGGGCACAGGAAGAGTTGGAGAGTGCCAATGGAACGGAAGTTGCTCCTGCTCCTGAAGAGTTTATATCCCCGGAAACGGACGGGGCGGTGAATATGGACAATCCAGCTGTGTAGAACCGTCCACTCCTTTTGCTTTAGTTGTGTAAAAATGTCCGGTTTCACTGGTCAGCTGTGTAAAACCGTCCACCCGTTGATGAAAGGAATAGGTAATAGCTGTTTTTTATATGTCAGTATATCAGTGAAATAAAATAGAGAAGTTTTTGAATAAAAGGCATTGGCTGTGTAAAACCATCCACCAAAATACATAATAAAGACCTAAACTCCTAACCCCTTTAAATATCCCCAAAGAAATGACCGGGAAAATTTATTTTCCCTTCACATGCCCTATACATACTTTCGGAAAAAGATTTTTCGGAAGTATGTGTTGATTTTCACGTTTTTTTATATGATTGGAAGGCGGTTCTGTTCTTTTGTATCCCAATTGGTTTTTCAGGGCGTTCCCTTCTGGCCGGACTATTCGTTGCAAGTCCTCGTTACCCTCCGGGCTTTTCCCTGCTATCCCTAACGCTCTACGCTCCGGCTATGCCGGAAGAGAGGTATGATGATTTTTTCTTGAACTGATAGGAACGTTGCGAAGGTAGGCGTGGACGGAACGCCCGATATTGAAAAGCCAAATCTCCATCCTCCCATTCCGGGAGGTAGTATTTACCAGTTCAATCCCGTTCTGATCCGTCTTTCCCGCTTTCTCTTCAATGCACTGTTCCCAATCAGTTGAGGAAAAATTTATGGTTGGGGCGACAAGCGATGTTTGCGAGTATTAATCTTTTAATTTTTGGCAGTATGAAAACGAAGAGAACCGTATTTGAGGTGAATGACGTTTATCGGGTGATGGAAAACAGCGAGTTGATTTATACCTTGACGAACAGTGAGAAACTGAAACGTGAAGAATATAAGTATGAACAGATGGAAATGGACGGGTTGTTTTTGTCTGATGTACTGGAAACACTGACACCCAGCCGTAAAAAAGTCGCTTATGCGGCGATTGAGCTATATAAACGGCTGAAAGAAGGGCAAGTTGAAAGTCCTGCGCTTTTATCCAGCAATAATGTTTATAAAATGATGCATCCTGTTTTGTCCGATATAACTACTGAAGAGATGTGGGTGCTGTTGCTGAACAGTTCGTCCAAACTCATCCGTAAAGTCCGTATCTCATGCGGTGGGATAAATACCGCCCCTGTGGATATACGGGTTATCATGAAGCAGGCATTGTATTATAACGCCGTATCTTTTATCATGGTGCATAACCATCCGTCAGGGGCACGCAAGCCCAGCGGTGCGGATGACCGTTTGACGGAAGCGGTTAAAAAAGCCGCTGAAACATTAGACATCCGTCTGTTAGACCATGTGATTGTGGCAGGCAATAACTATTATAGCTATGCGGACGAGGGAAGATTGCAAAAGAGGTAAAGGTGGACGGGAGAAATCCCGTCTGCCCGGAATTTCGGCTTCGGGGTTCTTTTTTGGCAGTTACCCCAAAAAAGAACCAAAAAAATGCTTCCCAGACTATCGATGCGACATCGTAAAATACGCAAGGACGTGGCTTTTCAGAATAAATACATATCTTCGCGCCAAAGGTGATCGGAATGAATATATTTTCTGCTTTTGATACAGGCGTTATGGTGGCTCTTTTACTGGGCATTGAGTTTCTTAGAAGTGATATCCGAACGATTCTCTATTGTAAAAGGAATGATCCCAGGATTCTTAAGAGTTGCTTATATACGCTGCTTATATTATTGACCAGCCTTTATTCTATTGTGGCCGGAGCCATGCTTCATCCGGAACCCGTACCTGTTTATGAATTGATACCCGGTTTTCAAATAGGAGTTTATGGCTTTTCTTTTTCGTTTATATTGCTCGCTGTTGCATGTCTTTATCGTAGAACATTACCTTTTGTCCTTTTGGGGTACGCTATGATATATGTAATCGGTGTATTGATACCATTGCTTAGGTATGTAGTGTCTATGATGGATTATTTCATTCGTACAAGGGTATAGCAGGTTAATTTCTTGATTGTATCGGATTGCCCTTTTTATGGGCTGCCTCCCCCGGCTTTTTGCTCGGCAGAGGTTTCTGGATTCCGTAAATGGCAAGTTACAGCCAAGTGTCTTTATTATATGAAAAATAACGATGAAGAAGTGTCGCCGTATACAGGCCACACCGATTGTTTAACGCATGAAATGCAAAAGTAAGCGAATGACTTAATTAATATTTCGGTGAAAAATTGCCAAAGTATTGTACACATTAATCAAAGTTTAAATAAAGTCGTATTACCGGAGATAAGGAATGTGAAAGGATATTTGAATTTTGATATGATCGGTTGTAACAATAATGAGAAAGCCTACTCGTATGGTTTATCTCTTCATGAAAGTGTACCCTGCTTTCGGTGATTGGCAGAAGAACGATATCAGAGATGTATCTATTATATCTTCCACATATCCAAAAAAAATTTGGTAACTATATACAATCTTACAGTATAACCTTTGTAAATAAGCGCAAAATTATATTAAGTTATGTTAGTGAAATATAACCTTGTAAAAATGTATTCTTGTCAGTTTTTCTGACACTACAACCTTGCAAATCATGAATTATAAACTTTGGCATACTATTCGCATTATATTGATTAGTGTCATAGGCATCCGTTTGCTGATAAATTAGAAATGATATACGGCTGGCTCTTATAGATGTCTCACCAGTAAATGAGAATACGTGATGATAATATGTTTTACTTATAAAAGATTGTTATGGGTATCAAACCAGGACCAAAAAGGATTGCAAAATCTACGGGAAAACCTGACCGTCGTCAAAGAGACAACAAACAGACTCCAGGGAATACACCATCTTTGAAGCCCCATATTCATAAGAAGGGGGATTAAACTCCAAATAAAAACGGACGCCCTTGTTTGGCATCCGTAGAGTCAATTGTAAATGCTCATACTTTAAAACCTTGCTGCAACAAGGTCATGAGTTTTATCAAAGCTACCGTCATTTTTGGCACTATGGCGGTGGCTTTTTTTCATAACGGTAGAATAATATTTTATTATATATTATTGTTATTTTAATATGAAAACAACTCTTTTTAATACTTGTGTTTTACACTAAAATCCTTCCTTCACGATCCGTTTGATCGGGAGGAAGAATCGTTCGATCAGGCGTAATTCTTCCGTTACGATCTCCGCAGAGGCTTGCGTCTCGGGCGAGACGGGCAGTTCGATACCGTAATTGGTTCTCAGGCCCTCGGGAAAATCGATATCCGCCGTATAGTACTCGTCGGTAGGGACCAACGAGATATTCGATACCACGCCGTTTACCACGCCAAACTCCTGATCCGGGAAATTGGAGAAACGGACGATCGCCCGCTGGCCTCTCCGGACTTTTCCCGAGCGTGCTATCGGTATGCGCACCTTCCCCACCAGCCGGCTCTCGCCTTGCGGCACGACGGTGAAAGCCACCTCTCCTGACGGGATATACTGGTTCTCGTTCCAGTACTTGGTGAAGGTCACGGCACCTTCTATCGGGGCGATCAGGCAATAACGCAACCTCCACTCGTTCATGCTGTTCAGCAACTGCTCCCGGGCGGTCTGTAATTCCTGCTGTAGCGTGAATTCTTTCTCGCTCCGCTCCAACGTCAGATCCAGCAAGGATTGCTCTTGCTCCCCGATCTGTATCCGGAGGTTCTCGGCCGAGGCTGCCGCCCCTTCCAGCGAATAACGGCTTTGCAGCAGGGAAGCCCGTGCGGTCTCATGCTCGTAGGAGGAAATCACGGACCGGCTATACAATAATGAATCCCGGGCGTATTGTCGTTCCGCCAAGGCGAATTGCTCCGAGAGGGTCTTGCGCTGCCGTTCGGTCTCGTTATAGTAAGCCTTATACGACGCTATCTGCTTGCGGATGGAGGCCATTTTTTGCGGATAATAATCGATCTCCCTGTAATTGATGCAGGCATGGAGCGCCGAGAGTAGTCCCGAGTAAGCCGCTTGCATATCACCCAGTGACAGCTCTTTGTACTTTGATAATGCCTTGTCCAGGCTATCCACATTCACCCCGGATCGTTCCAACGCCTTCTCTAGGTATATGGCATCCTTCGTGTTGGCGTGGTTCTCTATGACCGCCAGCCAATCCCCCTCCCTTACCGGACGATTATCTCTCACGAGCAGCTCCTGTATCTTTCCCGCCGCCCGTGTCACCACTGCCGTGGCGGGATGTTGCCCCGTCAATGTCATGTCAGCCGTGATCACGTCAGGATACTTGAAGAAACAGCTCCCCACCAGCAACGCCACGACCACGAGAAACAACAGCGTTATCCCCCACCGTACGATCCAGGCCGGCACTTGCCCCATCACCTCCTGTACCTCCTCGCTCCTCAGTTCTATGTCCTTACCGGAATCCCTCTCCATAACTGTCACTTGTCAACTATCAACTCCCCAATTCCAACTGGTTCTTTACCAATTTATAATAAGTCTCCCGCAAGGCTGTGAGTTCTTGATGCGTCCCTTCCTCCACGATGCGTCCCTTGTCCAGCACCACGATCTTGTCCGCGTCACGTACCGTGCTTAGCCGATGGGCCACGACCACCACCGTCCGTCCTTTGTAGAAGGCGTGCAACTGCTCCATGATCTCCCGCTCGTTGTTGGCATCCAAGGCGTTCGTGGCCTCGTCCAGGAAGATGAAGTCGGGATTCTTGTACACCGCCCGGGCGATCAGGATCCGTTGCCTCTGCCCTTGGCTCACTCCGTTTCCCTCCATGCCTATCTTCGTATTATATCCCAACGGGAGCGAGTCGATGAAATCCCGGATATTCGCCACCGTCACGGCATGTAGCAGGCGTTCCTTGTCCACCACCTCCTCGCCGGGGGCGATGTTGTTGGCGATCGTATCCGAGAAGATAAAACCATCCTGCATGACCGAACCTGTCTTACTACGCCATACGTGGGGATTCAAGTTCCTGAGGGAGGTATCGCCGATCCTCACGTCCCCCTTGTTGGGGTTGTAAAAACCGAGAAGGAGTTTCACGATCGTCGTCTTCCCGCTCCCGCTGGCCCCCACGATAGCGGTCACCCTGTTATGGGGTATCGTCAGGTTGATATCCTCCAGCACGTAATCCCTGTCCGCCCCATCATAGCTGAAGCTGAGGTTTTCCAGCCGCAGCGTCCTGTCATCGGGGAGAACATTCAGCCTTATCCCGCCTGCCTGTTCCTCGTCCTCCTTCCCGTGTATCTCGCCGAGCCGTTCCAGACTGATCTTCGCGTCCTGCAAGGACCGTGAGAAATCGATCAATTGCTCGATCGGTGAGGAGAGCTGCCCCACGATGTAGGTCACCGACATCATCATACCCAGTGTCATATCCCCTTGCACGACGGCCCGTGCCGCGATGAAGGAGATGAGTATGTTCGTGGTCTGGTTGAAAAAGACCGCCCCGAGTTGCTGATATTGTTGTAACGCCAACCCCTTGATCCCTATCTTGAAAAGTTTTACCTGTATCCGTTCCCATTTCCATCGCATCTTGGTCTCGCAATTATTGAGCTTGATCTCCTGCATTCCGGTGATGAGCTGGAATAGGTTGCTCTGCTCCCCGGCCGCCTGCGAGAAACGCTTTACGTCCAGCTCCCTCCTCCATCTCATGAAGGCGAGTACCCACGTCACGTATAACCCGTTACCTACCAAGAAGAGTCCCAGTATCGTCCAGTCGTAATAGGCCAGCACGAACCCGAACACGATGAAGTTGACGAAAGAGAAGAGCGTATTGATGGATGTCCCCGTCATGAAATCCTCGATGCGGTCATGGTCTCCGATGCGCTGCATGATATCGCCCACCATCTTGGTATCGAAGAAATGCAGGGGCAGGCGCATCAGCTTGGCGAGGAAATCGGAGATCAAGGCGATATTGATCCTCGTGTTTACGTGCAGCAATATCCAGCTCCGTATGAAGTCCACGGATAGCTTGGCGATAAAGATCACCAATTGCGATATAAGGATCAAGGTTATGAAACCTAGGTTGTTGTCCCGTATACCGGTATCC
>NZ_QTLP01000035.1:0-39831 GCF_003635405.1 Parabacteroides sp. AF39-10AC
TGGTACTGCGTAACAGTGGAAGAGTAGGTAGCCGCCGTCTTGAAGCAAGGCGACAGCCGATGGAGAGGAGTCAGTCCGTAAGGGGTGACTCCTTTTTCTGTTATATACACCAGCCGTCGTAGAGACCTAGCGTGCCGCATCTCGTATCGTCTGACGATATTCTAAGTTACCATTTGAAGGGATGAGACGCTGCACGCTACGTCTCTACAATTGGGTGAGATTTCATTGTTTGCTGAATCGGGAACAATAAAGTTCGTATCTTGCCGTTATATTAAGAATTCACCGAATGATTCTGATTTATGAGCAGCATATATGATTCTCGTCAAAGATGGAAATTAGGCTTTATTTTTGCCGCTGTATTGATCGCTATGGCTTCTGTGGTAGTCTCGGATCTCTTGATTAAAGATCTGGCCCGAGAAGAGCGTCAGAAGATCGAGGTTTGGAGTGAGGCAACCCGGGTCATGACCAGTGAGAATCCAAGCCTTAATATGAATCTTATCCTAAAAATCATCCAAGGGAATACTTCTATTCCTGTTATATTATGCAGCGAGACGGATAGCGTGGTTTCTTACAATAATATAGAGATTCCGGAAAAGAATGTAGCGCAGTTCATGACGAATAAGGTTAAGGAACTGAGAACCAAAAATCCTCCGATCGTAATTGACATGGAGGATGGTACTTACCAATATTTATATTACGATGATTCGATTATCTTAAAGCGACTGCTTGTTTATCCCTATGCGCAATTATCAGTTGTATTTGTTTTTATATTAATCGCTTTTTTAGCCTTGGCTAGTACAAAGAAGGCAGAACAGAATAAAGTGTGGGTGGGGTTATCGAAAGAGACGGCTCACCAATTAGGAACGCCTATATCCTCGCTAATCGCTTGGGTTGAATATTTGCGAACGAAAGATATAGATCCTTCTCTATTGACAGAGATGGATAAGGATGTGAAACGCTTACAAACGATAGCGGAGCGTTTCTCTAAAATCGGTTCAGATCCGGATCCGGTTCCGACAAATATCGTGGAATCCATCCGTGCGGCTTTGGGATATATGGAGACCCGTATTTCCTCGAAGGTGAAAATTAATACGTATTTGCCGGAGCGGCCGATATTGGTCTTAATGAATGATTCCCTGTTCGCTTGGGTAATCGAGAACCTGACGAAAAATGCGGTGGACGCCATGGAGGGGCAGGGTGAGATTTCGCTAAAAGTAGAGGAAAGAGAGAAGTTCGTGCTGATCGATTTGTCTGATACCGGAAAAGGTATCCCAAAATCAAAATTCAAGACGGTTTTCAATCCGGGGTATACGACCAAGAAACGTGGCTGGGGACTAGGCTTGTCCTTGGTTAAGCGTATTATCGAGTCCTTCCAAGGAGGAAAGATTTTCGTGAAGAGTTCGGAGTTGGGGAAAGGGACGACTTTTCGTATAAAATTGAAGAAATATAAGGGTTAAATCGTATTATAGGAAAAAATAAGCATAAAGGTATTGTTTTTGTATTTAGTTTTTTCGTACCTTTGCAAGGTTTTTACACTAAAAGGCTTTGGGGAAATTTAAATTATATAATGTAGATTTGAAAAATCTCTCTCCGGGAGTACACGAATTCGAGTATCTTTTGGAGAACAAGTTTTTTGTGGACATTGACGGAACCGAGGTCCAGAAGGGCAAAGTGAAGGTTCATCTTACCGTAAAACGGTCGTCAATGATGTTTGAGATGAACTTTCAGATAGAAGGGGTTGTTGTTGTTCCATGCGATAGATGCTTGGACGATATGGAAATTCCTATTGATACCCACAATCGTCTGGTGGTAAAATTCGGCAAGGAATATGCCGAGGAGAGTGATGAGGTTGTCGTGATACCGGAAGAGGAGGGCGCTATTAATTTGGCGTGGTTCCTGTATGAGTTTATCGCTTTGGCGGTTCCCATGAAGCATGTACATGCGCCGGGTAAATGTAATAAGGCAATGTCGTCTAAATTGAAGAAACATACCGCCAGAAGTTCGGATGAGACCGAAGACGATTTTGAGGATGACATGGGAGGTGATGATTTGGCGTTGGAAGATGACGGAAACGCTAGTCCTGCCGATCCTCGTTGGGATGCTCTGAAAGGTTTGCTAGAGAATGATAACAATTAAATAAATAAAACAATGGCACATCCTAAAAGAAGACAAGGTAAGACAAGAACAGCCAAGAGAAGAACTCATGACAAGGCTGTAGCTCCAACAATGGCAATTTGCCCGAACTGTGGCGCATGGCACATCTATCACACTGTATGTGGTGAGTGCGGTTATTACAGAGGTAAATTAGCGATTGAAAAAGAAGCTGCCGTGTAAGTTTGTCAACTTATATGGTTTGATGAACAAAAGAAATAGCCCTAAAAGTTTTTTTAGGGCTTTTTTTTAATTGGGATAAGTAGTCCTTTTATTTTTAAAGTTATGGATAAGATAAATGCGGTTATCACAGGAGTGGGTGGATACGTTCCTGAAGATGTATTGACGAATGAGGATATTTCCAAGATGGTCGATACGACGGATGAGTGGATCATGACTCGTGTGGGTATTAAGGAGCGCAGGATATTGAAAGGGGAGGGCGTAGGACTCTCTTACATGGGTATACGGGCCGTGAAGCAATTGCTCGAGAAAACGAACCTGAATCCGGAAGAAGTAGAGGTTGTCTTGACCGCTACGACTACCCCGGATCATCATTTCCCGACAACTTCTTCTATCATCGCTTATCATACAGGTTGTAAGAATGCGATGACTTTTGATATGCAAGGTGCGTGCGCAGGCTTCTTGTATGCTTTGGAGACGGGCGCTAATTATATTCGCTCGGGGCGTTATAAGAAGGTGGTTGTCGTATCGGGTGATAAGATGACATCTATTACAGATTATCAAGATCGTTCTACTTGTCCTTTGTTCGGGGATGCTTGCGGAGCGGTCTTGTTGGAGCCAACTACCGAGGAGTTCGGTGTCTTGGATACTATTTTACGGACAGACGGCGTAGGCTATCCGCATCTGATCATGAAATCGGGCGGCTCGGCTTATCCTCCTTCTCACGAGACGGTGGACAACCGTGAGCATTTCGTTTATCAAGATGGACGTGTGGTGTTCAAGTACGCGGTTTCTTATATGGCGGACGTGGCCGCTGAGATCGCGGAGAAGAATGGCTTGACGCATGATGATATCGCGTGGATCGTTCCTCATCAAGCGAACCTGCGGATTATCGACGCTACGGCGAAACGCTTGGGCGTAGATATGGATAAGGTGATGATCAATATCCAGAAATATGGCAACACAAGCGCCGGTACGATTCCTATTTGTCTATGGGAATGGGAGAATCAATTGAAAAAAGGAGATAACCTGATCCTTGCCGCTTTTGGAGCGGGCTTTACGTGGGGAGCGGTTTATCTGAAATGGGGGTATGATGGAAAAAAAGCATAAATCGGGTTTTGTCAATATCGTTGGAAACCCAAACGTAGGTAAGTCTACGTTGATGAATCGTTTGGTCGGGGAGCGGATCTCTATTATCACCTCGAAGGCGCAAACGACAAGGCATCGTATTATGGGTATCGTGAATACCGACGATATGCAAATCGTGTATTCTGACACGCCGGGAGTCTTGCGGCCGAATTATAAGTTGCAGGAATCCATGCTTAATTTCTCTCAATCCGCCTTAGGCGACGCCGACGTGCTGTTGTACGTGACGGATGTCGTCGAGACGATTGATAAAAATAACGAGTTCCTAGCACGGGTACAGAGCATAGAGTGTCCGGTTCTCTTGTTGATCAATAAGATCGACCAGACCAATCAGCCGGAGCTGGAGAAGCTCGTGGCCCAGTGGAAGGAATTGCTTCCGAAGGCCGAGATCATCCCGATCTCCGCGCTTTCGAATTTCAATATAGATTACGTGAAGCGTCGGGTGGAGGAGTTGATGCCTGATTCCCCGCCTTATTTCGAGAAAGACGCCTTGACCGATAAACCGGCCCGTTTCTTCGTGACAGAGATCATTCGTGAGAAAATCTTGTTATATTATCAGAAGGAAATACCTTATGCGGTAGAAGTGGTCGTCGAGTTGTTCAAGGAAGATGATGAGCTGATCCATATCAAGGCGCTGATCATCGTGGAGCGTGATACCCAGAAGGGGATTATCATCGGGCATCAAGGGCAAGCATTGAAGAAAGTAGGTGCTATGGCCCGGAAGGATATCGAACGTTTCTTCGGAAAAAAGGTGTTTTTGGAAATGTTTGTCAAAGTGGAAAAAGACTGGCGTAACCGTGACAACATATTGAAGAACTTCGGTTATCAGCTGGACTAATAATAGCATACGAAAGGAGAATTTATGGGAAATATAGTAGCGATAGTGGGGAGACCCAATGTAGGTAAGTCCACCCTTTTCAACCGGTTGACGGGTACCCGTCAGGCGATCGTGAACGAGGAGGCTGGTACTACCCGCGACCGTCAGTACGGCAAGGTGGAGTGGACCGGCAAGGAGTTTTCGCTGATTGACACAGGCGGATGGGTGGTTAACTCGGAGGATGTTTTCGAGGAGGAGATCAACAAGCAGGTAAAAGTGGCTATCGAGGAGGCGGACGTGATCTTGTTCGTCGTCGATGTATTGAATGGCATCACGGATCTGGACATGGAGGTGGCGCAGATCTTGCGCCGTTGCAAGCGGCCGGTGATCGTGGTGGCGAACAAGGCGGATAATTACGAATTGCATCCGGCCTCGGCGGAGTTTTACTCGTTTGGCTTGGGAGATCCTTTCTGCATCTCGGCCATCAATGGTTCTTATACCGGGGATTTGCTGGATAAGATCGTGGCGACGTTGCCCGAGGAGAAGGTGGAGATACTGGAGGAGGAGTTGCCCCGTATCGCGATTATAGGACGCCCGAACGCGGGAAAGTCTTCTCTTATCAATGCTTTTATTGGCGAGGATCGGCATATCGTTACCGATATCGCGGGCACGACCCGTGATTCCATCTACACGAAATATAATAAATTCGGCTTGAACTTCTATTTGGTGGATACGGCGGGTATCCGTAAGAAGGGGAAGGTGAATGAGGACTTGGAGTATTACTCGGTGATCCGTTCGATCCGCGCGATCGAGAACTCGGATGTCTGCGTGCTGATGTTGGACGCTACGAGGGGCATCGAAAGCCAGGATATGAATATCTTCTCGCTGGTGCAGAAGAATAAGAAGGGATTGGTGGTTTGCGTGAATAAGTGGGACTTGATCGAGGATAAGAGCCAGAAGGTGATCGACTCGTACACGACCGCTATCCGCGAGCGTCTGGCTCCGTTTACCGACTTCCCGATCTTGTTTATCTCGGCCATGACGAAACAACGTATCCTGAAGGTGCTGGAGACCGCCAAGGAGGTTTACGAGAATCGCTCCAAGCGTGTCCCTACGGCCAAGCTGAACGAGGTGATGCTCCCGATCATCGAGAATTATCCTCCCCCAGCCTGGAAGGGTAAATATATCAAGATCAAATATATCACCCAGCTTCCGGCGGGCAGCGTGCCTTCTTTCGTGTTCTTCTGTAACTTGCCGCAATGGATCAAGGACCCGTACAAACGTTTCCTTGAGAACAAGATCCGCGAGAACTGGGATTTTACCGGTACGCCGATTAATATATTTATCCGGGAAAAGTAAATACTAGATACAAAAAAGCCGCTTCCTGTAATGGGGAGGCGGCTTTTTCTATTTAGAATAGGTCGGAATGCGTTCCGGTATCGGTGAAAAGCAAGATTAGCTCCGTGTCGTCTTGGCTCCATATCAGCAGCCAGTCTCCTTGGATATGACATTCCCACAATCCCGCGTATTTCCCGGATAGCTTATGCGGGTGGTATTGGGAGGGAAGGGAACCGGTTGTTTCAAGCAAGTTGGATACTTGCTCGAATAAGTTCATATCATATCCTCTTTTTTGGCATAGCCTCAAGTTCTTCTTGAACTTTTTGGTATAGTTGATGGAATATTTCATCAGCCTAGGATTTGTTTCATCAAATCCTTTGTGCTTTCCGCATGATAAATCCTTCCTGCCTTCACGTCCTCCAAGGCCTCGTCCAATCCGGATTTCTTCTGTGCCTTTACCTTGCCTTCCAGCGAGGTGATGAATTTCTTCAAGATGTCGGCGTATTTCTCGGGGATGGTTACCTCGAATGTCTTTAATGATGTCGTTGTCTCCATATCGCTCTGTTTTAGGAATTTCCTTCGCAAATATACGGAATAAAAAGAGAAGGGGAATTGTTTTCCTTCTCTTTTTATTTCCCACTTCCGCGTCGGGAGGGAGGGACGTGACGGTTAGATCTCGTCCGGGCTCTCGGAGTCTCCGCCGGGCGTAGGCTCGGGTGTAGGCTCGGGAGCGGGCGCCGGTTTCTTGGCGGAGGCCATGCGCTGGTTGTAGGCGGCGGTGGTCTCGGCGATCAGCTGGTTGAGGGCGGCGATGAAGGCGGTCGCTTTCTCGGACGGCTTCGCTACGCCATAGGACTGGGCCAGCAGGGTGAGATCGTCATAATACACGTCGATCCGCTTGCGCAGGTTGGCGCCGCTTTCCTTTTTGGAGGTGGTCCGGTTTTGGACGCGTTGCTGCGACAGGCGGTCGTAGGCGTTATTCTCTTTCTCCAGTTCGGCGAGGTAAGCGTCGAGGCCGAGCGTGGTGACGTACGGCTTGTTCTCGTCCTTGCGCAAATCCAGCAAGAGGCCCTTTATCTTGGCGGTCTCCTGCGCCATGGGAAGGCGGGCGATGCCGTTATAGGGCTTGATGACCTTGTATAGGTACTTGCCCGCGTCACGCTCGGCCTCCAGCGGGAGGGTACCGGCCCGTGAGATGCGGGTGATGATATAGATGGCGAGGTTGTCGCGGTTGGTATCGTGCAAGGCCATTTGCTCGGTCTCCTGCGAGGTGCGGCTCTCGTCCACCACGTCGGCCATGGCGAGGAGGTCTGCCTCGTAGGTATCGAGGAATTCTTTGGTGAGGCCCAGCTCGGGGATGCCGTCGCTGCCGGTCAGCAGGGAGATCTCGTCGGGGGACTCGGAATCGCCGCCACCGCTGTTTCCGTTGGCTAGGTCGAGGACGTGGTTCATGAAGGAGAGGTACTCGGCGTTGTTAAGGACGTAGAGCATGATGTTTTTAACTTTAGTGTAATTGCCCATGATATTGATTTTTTAGATTAATGAAAGGCAATGTAGGCAAATAATCTTTACGAGGCTAGGTTTTAGGCCCTAATTTTTATGGTTTGCCGCTCAAATGCTGAAAAATGCTTTCAAGGAATCTAAAAACGGCTTTTCAACGTTGAAAAATCACTTTTAGAAATCTAAAAACGGCTTTTAAATGCCGCGAGATCATTTTTAGAAATCTGGAAACCTGTTTTCACCCTCGCGAAATGTCTTTTAGATTTCTAAAAGTGATGTTTCACTGTTTGATGCCCGTTTTTAGAAATCCGGAAGAAAACCAGTTAAAGATCTTTTATTGCTATATTGTTTTTAGTTTCTCAAAGATTGCGATACAAAACTTTTCATCAATTATATGCTTTAAAGTGTTTTCCCAAATACTTCCGTTTACTAGTACTTTTAGAGATGAATCTTTGAATTTATCTTTGAATTCTTCGAAATTGAGGAATGGTATTTCTTCAAATAGATTCTGTTCTGAGTATAAGACCGGCATATCATCAAGCTCTTGCCAAAGGTAGGCCATTTCAAAAAAGATACAATGATCAAGTGTTTCAAATTCTCTTTTTAGATCTAATGGGATCATTATATCTTCAAAATCAATTTCGTCATGCTCCGTCTGTCCATGATCTGTACCTTCATATACTCCTAAAAAGGGATTCCATAATCCATAATCAAATTTGGCTCTTAGTTTGCTGTTCCAACGAATATTTTTATTGAATACTAGACCTAATTTAGGTCTATAAAGAGTGTCGATATCAGACATAAAAACGGAGTAATGGGCATCTCCTAATTTAAGGTAATGCCAATTGTTTATTAAAAATTGGTAACTAAATGGATAATGTATGGAAAGGTATATTTGTGCGAAATCAATATTATTAAGGAAAAAGGTTAGATATTTTTGATAAATGGAGGATCTATTATTAGCGTTTATGCTGTTTGTGTGAGTTTTACTAATGTGATTTTGATAGTGCTCTTTTTGATGGCAGTCCTCACATAAAGTGATAAGATTTGAATTTTCATATTCCCATGCAAGATGATTTTCTTTATATGATTTATGATGGACATGGAGAATTGGCATATCATATTCTTGTTTACAAAGATTCGTGTAAAAATAGGTACTATCTTCTATGTAATCATCATCTATACAGATATTATTAAATAGTATATGAATTGCTGTTGTTGTCATTTTAAGGAAACCGGAAGGTTGTTTATCCTTATGCTTAACTTCATAAGAGCAAATATAGCTATATGGATTAATTAATATTTTTCTACCACTAATTGGAAAAGATGATTTTTCTTCGTTTTTCCATAAAATGTAATCCTCTGCTTGATTGAGTATTGTTCCTCCCATATTGTAGAGTAATGGATTAGTCCAAGAAGGATGTTTTTGTAGCCAGTTGTTGCTATTAATTAATATGACATTAAAATCTGTTCCTTTGATTTGTGTCTTATTATCAACTGTGTTTGGGTAAAAAAAAGTCTTTTCAGTTTCTAATTTTTTTTCATCTATGATTGGTCTTCCGTAGCTATCATATGTTCCAGAGACACAATTTAAATGAAAGAAACTATCATAGACTAATTTTTGTAGTTCTTTGTCTGTGATATAATTACGAATATCGTCTAGAGTGCGTAGAGGAATAAATATGTCATCGCCACATATCCCAGACTTATTGCAATGTTGACAATGATATTTGTCTCGTTGTAGTATGGCATTCCTTTTTTCTTTCCATTCACTGGTTTCTAGTTGCTCTTTATAGCTCATCATAGTATTATTGCATTTTTATTTTTCCAATAGCTCCATCACATCCCTCTTCAGCGCCGGGATATGATTCATGATAAGCGTCCAAAGGAAATCTGGTGTCACGCTATCGTAGCCATGAATAACTCTGTTCCGGGTATTGACGATTGCCCTTGCGTGGGGCAATTGGAAATCGGGATCGATTTTTAGTATCCTGTTTATGGCCTCGCCCATGATCTCGACGTTACGCTCCACAGCTCTTTGGCGGAGGATATCTTTCTCGAAATCTTGGTAAACACTCGGGCTGCCCTCAAAGTAACTCTCAGTTTCTTCGATGGAAAGCAGTACATCGTAAAGATGTTTCTCTATATATTCATCCATAAATCAACGATTTTGTCCTGTCGATATTCCTCCTCAACACCGGGTTCCGGATCGCCTTGTCTTCCAGCAAGTCGATCTCCCGGTGGAAGATGGCGGACAAGGCATCCCGTAGGTCGAAGAAATTGTTTACATAATCCACCTGCTCCACCTCCTTGTCGAAATCCACCACAAGGTCAATGTCGCTCTTCTCCGTGAAGCGGCTGGTCAGCACGGAGCCGAAGGCGAATAGCCGCTTTACCTTATGCTTCTCGCATAAGGCGATGATGCTGGGGCGATATTTGCTGAAGAAATCCATAAGTGTCTCGTTTATATACTTTTCGCAAATATACTTAATTAAAAATAGAATCGCATGAGAAAAAGTTCTTTTATAAATTCTCTATCATCCTGTTCACCGCGAGTCTTACGGTTGGCAAATTATTTTTCATTACATCAAAAATAATATCCGCGTCAATATCGAAATAGTGATGGGCGATGATATCCCTCATACCCATTACACCTTTCCAATCGATTTCGGGATATTGGGATAACAATTGTTTATCCGTGATTTTATCGATCCGTTTTACGCTCTCGCCAATGGCGATCAACAGCATACAGATACTCTCCATTCTCTCCACTCCGCTGGGAGTTGTCAGGAAATCATCGGGAGACTGTATGGTATCGGATCTTTCCAATATTCGGTTAATGGCTGTCCCTATCTTTTGTAGCGACGAGCGGAGCAATTCCTCATCCCACATAAATCCCCTCCTTCTCTATCCTGCTTCTCAGGAAAGCGTCCATGTGCTCGCGTAAGCGGACGATATCGACATCGCAGCCGAATAGTTTCTGCAAGTCCTCCTTTATATGTACCAAGGCGAACAGGCTTGGCTTCGAGGTCTCGAGGTAGATATCTACATCGCTTCCCTCGGTCTGTTCCCCACGGGCGACCGAGCCGAATATCCCCATACGGGTGATATGATATTTACCGGCGTTCTTGGCCACGTAGTCCCGTAAAATACTTATGTATTCAGCCGTTGTTTTCATATATGCTTCATTATTACCCGAACAAAAGTAATTATTATTCCTTATATCGCCAAAGCTTTCGGAAACCTCAATAATAATCGTACCTTTACCCTCCGATTATCCACCTTTAAAATAGCATACCATGTTTACGCCATCGATGACCGAAGAGGAAATACAACAAGCCGCTTATAAGGATTACTTGGAGATACGGACGAGGGTGCAGATCGCTTTCGAGCGCTTCGGCCAAAGCATGCGGATCAGCGGGAAGCATAAAAGGGCCATCCATTCCTTGAGCGAGAGCCATACCCTTTGCACGCGGGCGAAGAATACGTGGAATGTCAATTTTCGCTATACGGGCTATACGCCGGACGGTCAGATTAACATCGTCTGCTACCTCTACATCCCCTTGCGACGGGAGAACGGGGTGGATTACCTTTTTATGAACGACCCTAAGTGCTTCAAAGTGGAAAGGGTGAGTTCCCACTTCCTCCAACGCTATAAGGAGCGTTATCTCGATCCCGCAGGGATCGACTTGAAAGGCGTGCATCCCGCCATCTATTTCATGCAGAACAACGAGGACAGGAGGCAGGCTTACTACCTGCCCAAGAACTGGACCGACGAGGAGTTGGCGGAGAAGTGCTTCCTTGTCTCGAGGCAAGGCCTGTCGCTGATCAAGCTACGCGGGAAAACGCTCACTTATATTACTTTTCTCGACCAAGAGAACCTGAGCCGTTACAAGGCGCAAGTATGCGAGGAGGAGGAATACCTGCATCTGATGGGGAAGGCAAAGGATTCCGATATCCTTGGCTTGCAGGCGATCAGCAAGAAACTGTGCGCGGATATCGAGCATACGAGGAGAGTCATGAACCGGCTCGTCCTGCGGGCCGGGCGCACGCCGGAACAGCGGGAGGAGTTGAGCCGGATGTTGGACAATGGCTTGAAGGTTATCTTGGAGCAGACCTCCTTTTTCGATGAGGCGTGGAAAGAGACCGTGAAGAAGTATGAGGCGAAGAGCCTCCTTGACTTTGGCATCGAGAAGATCGCCGACCAGTTGCGGGCTCCTTCGGAGGGAAATGATTTATATTCACTTTAAAATTTAAGATACAATGTTTACGCCATCAATGACAAACGAGGAAATAGAGGCAGTGGCCTATAAGGACTTTCTGGAAATCCGGGGAAGAGTGGAAATCGCGAAGGATAAATTCGTACAAAGGGTGAGATGCACGCCCCCGGGATTTTGGGCCTTGCATTCCTTGCAGGAGACACATACCCTTCAAACCCGCTCCAAGAATACATGGACTGTATATTTCTATTATTTGTACACGACACCGGCCGGTGCCGTGAAAGTCTCATCTATGATCTACACCTCCCTGCCGGGAGATGAAGGCACGGATTACCTGTTTATGAATAATCTCGACCGCTTCCGGCTGGAAAGGGTGAGTTCGCATTTCTCGCGACAATACGAGGAACGCTATATCGATCCGAACCAGATCCAACTGAACGGCCTTCTGCCCGCTATCTATTTCATGAGGACTGCTGGCGACCGGAAGATCGCTCCCTACACTCCCGATACATGGACCGAGGAGGAGAAAAAGGACAAATATCTTTTCGTGTCGGAGCAAGGGACCATGGAGGCGAAGCTGGAGGGGCGTGTGGAGACCTACCTTACTTTCTTAGAGCCGGAACAGCCGGGTGATTAATAAGTAGAGGGCGAGGTTGATACCCCGCCCTCCCGATAACTAGGTAGATACCTCCGGGCTTATCTTTTCAGAAGATCGATCCTCTCGCCGGGCAACAGTACCGCATGAACCTTCTCCGTTACCCGCCCCTTCACGTTGAAGGAATCCCTTAGGCGGATGTCGTCGGCGGAGGAGCCAATCTGCGCCTCATATTTACCGGACTCTACGACCCAATGACTGGCGCTCTCGTCGAAGGAGGCCAGATCCGTATCTTTCACCTTGAAGATGATCTCACGGCTCTCCCCCGGCTGGAGGAGTTGGGTCTTGACGAAACCTCTCAACTCTTTCGCCGGTTTATCCATGCTCTTGCCGGGGGCGGAGATATATAGCTGGACCACTTCCTTCCCGGCTACCGGGCCATTGTTCGTGATCGTGCAACTGATGCTGTAGTCCGTATCGCCCATGAACACTTTCAAGCTCGAATAATTGAAAGTAGTATACGACTGTCCGTAGCCAAACGGATAGGAGACGGGCACGCCGAACGTATCGAAGTAACGGTAGCCCACGTAGATACCCTCCTCGTAGTTGGTATAGTCAATATTCTTACGATCCGTATGCTCCGGGCCTCCTCCCATGAAGCCGGCTAACATTTCTTTCAGGTCGATACCCGAAGCGTCCGGGAAATTCTTCGTGGAGGCTACGTCGGCGATGCTCACGGGGAAAGTCATCGGGAGCTTACCGGAAGGATTCACCTTTCCGGACAGGATATCGGCTACCGTGTTACCCCCTTCCTGCCCGGCTTGCCAAGCCAATAGGATGGCATCCGGTTCCGATTTCCAGCTGGCGGTCTCGATCACGCCCCCGATATTCAAGATTACGACCACCTTCTTCCCTTCCTTATGGAAAGCGTCGGAAACCGATTGGATCAACGCTCGCTCATTCTCCGTCAGGTTGAAATCTCCCTCGATCTTCCGGTCTTGGAACTCTCCCGAGCTACGGCCTATCGTAACGAAGGCGATATCCGCCTCTTTCGCCTTAGCGGCCAGCCCTGCGGCATCCGGAACGAACTCCGGGATACGAGGGTGGTTGAAGAAAGCGGCGGCGGGACTCGTGTCTTTCGGCTGTTTCGCCTTTTCCTCGGTACTGTATTTCTCGTATAAGGCTTTCACTTCGGCGTCCATGGTATAACCGGCGTTCTCCAGACCTTCCACGAGGGATACGGTATAAGCCTCGTTCACGTCGCCGCTGCCGGTGCCTCCGGCGATAAAATCGTACGAGGTGGTACCGTAAGCCGCTATCTTCTTGATACCCGGGGCCAGCGGCAAGGCATTATTCGTATTCTTTAATAAAACCATACCTTCGGAAGCGGACGCACGGGTTACCTCGGCGTGAGCTTTTAGGTCCGGTTTGTCGGAATAGGCGTATTGGGCAAAGCGGGGGGCTTGAAGGATCAGTCGTAATACACGGGTTACGTCCGTATCCACGTCGTCGATAGAGAGAGAACCGTCCTCAAGCGCTTTTAGGAGGGCCTCTTTCTGGTCCGGCCGTCCGGGCATCAGCAGATCGTTTCCGGCGTGGATCTGGGCGGGGGCGTTCTTGCCGCCAAACCAGTCGGTCATGACAAGGCCGCTAAAACCCCATTCGTCACGGAGGATGGTCGTTAGCAAATCACGGCTTTCGGAGGCATACTCACCATTTATCTTATTGTAGGAAGACATGACCGTCCACGGGCTTGCCTCTTTTACGACCATCTCGAAACCTCTTAGGTAAATCTCCCGCAAGGCACGGGGGGTGAGGCGGGCATCCGTTCCCGTCCGGTTGGTCTCTTGATTATTGACGGCGAAATGCTTGATGGAGGTTCCCACGCCATTGCTTTGGATACCGTTTACCATCGCTGTCGCTATCCGGCCCGTCAAGTAGGGATCTTCGGAATAATACTCGAAGTTACGTCCGCAGAGAGGGCTTCGGTGGATATTCAGCGCGGGGGCCAAGAGTACGTCGCAACCGTATTCTTTCACCTCGTCGCCCATGGCGTTGCCTACGTTTTTGACCAATGCGGTGTTCCATGTGGAGGCTAGCAAGGTAGCGACCGGGAATGCCGTGCAATAATAGGTCGCCTCGTTCCCCTCGCGAGTCGGGGAGATACGTAATCCGGCGGGACCGTCGGCCACTACGATAGCGGGGATTCCCAGACGTTCGATCGGGAAGGTCGTTCCGGCGGCTCCCGGCACTATATTTTGCGTGCTGCCGACTACGGCTGATTGGCCGCCGAACCCGGGCATTCCGGTTCCGACTAACAGGGATACTTTCTCTTCGGCAGTCATGGCGGCTACGATTTTCTCGATAGGATCTTTACCCAATTGCGGCAAGGTTTGGGAGTGCCCTACTTGCATGGCCATCGTAAGGCATGCGCCCATTAATAGTTTGTTCATATAGAATGGTTTTTGTGTTTTTCAGTGCCCCAAAAGTAGGCGAAGGAATCGAGGCGGACAAAGAAAAAGAAAGGTATCGGAGGTAAGGATTTCGTTTTTTGATGAATATCAAACATTGTAGGGGTTTGATGATATATTTAGGGGACGCCGACTGCGCAGTCGGCGTCCTGTACTATTTATAATGTATTCAGAAGTTTATGAATCTCATTAACCATCTGCGTAGCGGATTCTTGTGTCTCGGATAAACCTTCCGGAGTGATCTTGGCAACCGTCTTGTTCAACTTCTCGAGTTTGCCTTTAGCTCCTTTCGTTGTCAGCTCTTCCCGGAGGATGCGGATCTTCTCGCAATCTTGTATACCCTCGACCAAACGTTCGAAGCGAATGCTACTGCGTGGACCGGGATAAATACTGTATGTATCGCCTGCCGCCCAAGTGCGGAAACGCGAATCACGCAGAGGATCGGCGGTCCAGCTATTAACTGCCCAACGTAGATAACCGTCGTAACCACCAGCTACGGCGTGCAAGACCGTCCATGCCGCTTCCGCCGGGTCGGAGAAGGTGAAGGTATTCGGGAACGCTTCCGCGCAACAGGTATAAACGGTACTGATCTGTCCCGCTTTATCACGGGCAGCCTTTACGTCTTCTGGGAATTTATGCCCATAGGGAATACTTAAATAGTATAAGTCCGATTGAATTTCCGGATGATAATTTCCGGCCAGCGTGATCTTGAACTCCGGATCGGCTTGCTTGATAACCTTGATCGCTTCACGCATCGCCTCCATCGGACGCTCGTCCATAGAGATGGCGGTTTTCTCGAACCAACCTTTCTCGCGAAGGTGGCGGGAGAAATCTTTTAGGAAAGTACCCCAATAGTCTGCGTAAGCGGCGTCACCCGGTTTCGTGTTGAGGAATTGTACACGATTTGTCGCCTCGTCGTAATAATCGAAAGATAAAGCCCAAGGGATCATGGTGTAGCAACTGATCATATCATCGATACCGATCTCGTTCATCATGAATGCCACCCATTTGTCGAAGACGGCGTAATCATATGCCCAAGTGCCGTCTATCTTCTTGATCCGGGTGATCATGCTGTCGAAATGATCCTCGGTCTGTCCGGCCCAAGGTTTATGCATGATACTGGTGGTGATAGCGCGCTGTCCGGCGTTCGCCAACATCTTCATGATCGGGCGCATAGCGTCGAAATGCTCTTTACTCCAAAGAGGAACTTGGTAGTAACGGGCCACGGAATACGGGTTCTGCCATAAGTCCAGATGGAAAGCCCAGTCCTTCGGGGCGGGAAGTGTGCGGTTCAATACGTCCACTTCTATTTGTAATTCCATGGGGGAGGCATTTTTTCCCGTGACAGTCAATGTCCCTTTATATTTACCGGCTTTTGCGGATTGAGGTACCCAGATATTCATCCAGATCGGCTGGGTGGTGCGTGCCTTGATATCACGGATCTTTACGATATCCAATACATCTGCTACGACGGAGGAATCCCATTCCGCCTTATTCTCTCGGTGGCCGCAACCGCCTTTACGGTCTTTATTCAATTCATCGGTCATGACGTATCGGACAAAGTTCGTCGTGATTGCGGAGGATGGGATGATGGAAGAACCGCTCTTTAAGTCGCTCACGGTGATAGAGGCATCCTCGAGTCCCACCTTGGTCCATAACACGGCTTGTGCGTTTACCCGTTCCCCTTTCCATGCTTTCGTCTGCCAGCGATTGCTTTTCTTGACATCGGGAATACTGAGTTTCGGATATCGTATATCGGTCGTGCCCCAGCTTAATTGGGTTGGGGCCGATAACTTGTCCCAGATCTCGTCGCTGTCATGCGGTTTCGTGTCGGTCAATTCCGTATAGTCGCCTAGCGGGTATTTCTCGGATTGCTGGGCTACGGTAAAAGAACTTAGTGCCAGAAAGGCACAAAGGATGAAAGTGTTTTTCATACGATTGCTTATTTTAGAATATTAACTAGGGCAAAGATAGGAATTAGTTGACAGTTGTCAACTGTCAACTAGCCTTTTATAGTGGCATACGAGCAGATTCCCCTCATCATCGTATAAGTGCATCCCGTTGCCTTCGCAATAACGGAACATCTTACAATCCGCGCATTCCCCTTTTTTAGCCCACTGGCGGTTACGATACGGTTTAAACTCATTATTCCAGATATCAATGAAATCGTCTTTATAGATGTTCCCTTGGTGGAAGTTGGCCCGTATACTGGGACAACCGGAGATAGCGCCATCAGCGAGGACAGAGGCCGTATTGATACCGGCGTTGCATTGGAAAATCGAGTCTCTCATCTCTGCCTCATAATTCCCGAGGAAGCCCTCACAGCCGTAGCTAACGTGTATCTTACCCTCTTTCCGGCAGAAGCGGATGAAGTTCATGAGCCATGTGAACTGCTCGTTCGTCAGTTGCAAATCGGTCTCAGTCGCGGCACGTCCAACTGGGAAGATCGTAAAGATACGCCACCGTTTTACGCCCATCTCGATCAAGAAATCCTTGAAGAGCATCAAATCCTTGAAGTTGCGTTGGTTTACGCAAGTCACCACATCCCAGATGATCTCCTTTTCCTCGGCCAACATACAGATGGCATTCAGTGCCT
This sequence comes from Parabacteroides sp. AF39-10AC, assembly GCF_003635405.1. Taxonomy (NCBI): domain Bacteria; kingdom Pseudomonadati; phylum Bacteroidota; class Bacteroidia; order Bacteroidales; family Tannerellaceae; genus Parabacteroides; species Parabacteroides sp. AF39-10AC. The sequence goes on from NZ_QTLP01000035.1 coordinate 17,015, forward strand.
TCTCGAAACTTTTAGGATTACGGCGAAGCCAGTTATGCGCTTCCTCGAAACCATCCAAGCTGATAGTCGCCGAGTGCAATCCGGAAGCCAAGAGCGAGTCGAGCCGTTCCCGGGTCATCAGATAACCATTGGAGACGATCCCCCAAGGATATCCCCTGCGATACAGTTCCAACCCGCATTTCTCGATATCCTTACGAACCAGCGCCTCGCCTCCGGTAAAGATGACGAGCACTTTGTTCGGCTCGACGTAAGGCGTGATATCGTCTATGACTTTCAGGAAGTCTTCGACAGGCATATCCGGGACAGAGGCCGAGACATGGCAATCGCTCCCGCAATGACGGCAGGATACATTACAACGAAGCGTACACTCCCAAAAGAGTGTACGCAATTCATGTAATTTAGCCCTGTTCTTCTTGATACTTCGAAAAAGCTCTAGGGCGATACGTTTTTTGATGTTTGGGCGTTTGTCCATATTTTATTCTTTTTTCTCTTTAAGTTTGATGTCGGGGATGTTAACCTCCGCTTTCCCATGGAACCAAGATTTACCTCCCTCAAATCCTTCGATCTTGACATCTATCGAATCCGTCTCGAATGATCCGTTTTCAGGCCCGTCAATATCTTTAGCGATAATGCGTACGATGCCCATTGGGGAATCCTCGAATTTTATATCGTAACTTCCGTCTTTTTGGGTTTGGGGTGATTTATATATTTCGCTTATATATGAGGGAGATAATACGTTATTATATATGCCCCCATAGTTGATCTCTATTCCTTGGATGGGATCTCCGTTCATATCTGTAACTTTTCCTTTCAACTCGTATTCTGCGTAGGGGCTACCATACTCATCTGTAGCGCCACAGGAAGTAACGCTGAAGCCTAGTAGAGAAAGAAGCCCCGCTAAAATCCAGTTAAAACCTTTTAATATGGAATGATACACTGTTTCCATTTTCTAGTTTTTGCGTGTTAGTTGGAAGTTAATTTCTTTTGATCCTTTACCCATTAACATCCCTTTCCCTTGTGATAATTCAATTTCGGCGAAATTTACGATAATAGAATCAGTTTTGCAAGCGTTTGGGTCATTCCAATACGAAGATAATTTTGTGTAGATGGTATGTTCGATAGCCGTAGCCTTATCGTAGGTGAATTGATATCGTCCGGTCTCATCCGTGATAGCCGGAAAGCTGGAAAGGTCGTCCTCTTGAGTAGGGGTATATGCCGGTGAGGTTAAGATTGCGACTCCGGCCAGCGGATAGCCTTGATCATCAGTTACTTTTCCGTAGATCGTGTACAATGCGTAAGGTTCCGTATGTGTATCTACATATTCCTTAAGTGTGATCTTGATTTCCTTAGAGGCACTACCTTCGTACCATCCATCACCTCCAGTAAGTTCCTCGCTGTCGAAGATTACTTGAGTCGTATCGGATGCGAATTGTCCTCCGTTCATTTCTTCATCTATGTCTTCCGTGATGAATCGGTATTTTAGGATTGGAAAATCAGTTTTCTTCCAATCAAACTCTCCGTTAGCGTTGGTCCTTACGGTATCGGTATGCAGCCATCCGTAAGGATAAATTCTTGCGTCATTTCGATTGATACGTATTTGGGCGTTAGGTATCGGATTATCGTTTGTATCCACGACTTTTCCTTTTATCTGAAAATTGGCGTAAGGAGTGCCATATTCACAAATTATGGGACCTTCTCCCTCGTCGTCAGTGCAGGAGAAACCTAAAAGCATTAATAAACTCGCCAATACGCAGTTGGCTTTTTTCAACAATTGCAAGTGCATCCTTTTCATGGTGTAAATTATTTTTATTTACGATTCTATTTATTTGATGAATGGGGCAGCAAAATAGTTGCATGCGAATGCGTAAGAAAATGTGATGACTTTTTGTATCTTTGCCACTTCAATGTAACAGATCAATTTATGAGAGATTTCATACGTATTTTAAAGCGTTTCGTTCCCCCTTACAAAAAGTATATGGTTCTGAACATCGTGTTCAATGTACTTTCCGCTATCTTGAACCTGTTTTCTTTCGCCTTGATTATCCCGATCCTTCAGATATTGTTTAAGATGGATGAGGGGAATTACACCTTTATGGATTGGAATTTTAACGCGGGAAGCTGGGAGTCGTGGAAAGCCTTGCCGGAGTTGATCAAGAATAACTTTTTTTGGTACGTATCCGATCTGATAGAGGTACACGGAGGTTCGTTCGCCTTGATTATGTTGGGAATCTTCCTGATCGTGGCGACTTTCTTGAAAGTGGCGACCATGTATCTGGCCTTTTATACGATGATCCCGATCCGGACCGGAGTCGTTCGTGATATCCGTAATCAGATTAACAAGAAGATTACGCAGTTGCCGTTGAGCTTTTTCTCCGAGGAGCGAAAAGGGGATATTATCGCCCGTGTATCCGGAGACGTGAACGAGATCGAGACATCCATCATGAGTTCATTGGACATGTTATTCAAGAACCCGATCCTGATCGTGATCTATCTGGTGGGTATGATCGCTATCAGTTGGCAACTTACCGTGTTCGTCTTGATCCTGCTGCCGTTGGCGGGTTACGTAATGGGACAAGTCGGCAAGAAATTGAAACGGAAATCCTTGGAAGGACAGCAACAATGGGGATTCCTGATGAGCCAGATCGAGGAGACATTAGGCGGACTCCGTATTATCAAGGCCTTTAACGCCGAGAAGAAGATACAAGACCGCTTTGAGCGAAGCAATGATACTTTCCGCCGGTTGACGAACCGTATCTATCGCCGCCAACAAATGGCGCATCCGATGAGCGAGTTTTTGGGAACCGTTACGATCGCTATCGTACTTTGGTATGGAGGTACGCTGATCTTGAGTGCGAATAGCCCGATCGACGCTCCTACGTTTATTTATTATCTGGTTATTTTCTATAGCATTATCAATCCCGCGAAAGATCTAAGTAAGTCGGTTTATGCGATCCAGAAAGGTCTGGCCTCTATGGAGCGTGTCGATAAGATCTTGAAGGCGGAGACGGATATCCATGATCCGGAACATCCGAAGAAGATCGCCTTGAAAGAGAAAATCAGTTATAAAGATGTTTGGTTTAAATATCAGGAAGCTTGGGTCTTGAAAGGAATCAATCTGGATATCCGGAAAGGAACAACCGTGGCTTTGGTCGGTCAATCCGGTTCGGGCAAAAGTACCTTGGTGGATCTATTGCCTCGCTTTTATGATGTGAATAAAGGGAATATCCGTATTGATGATACGGATATCCGTGAGGCCACCCTTTTCGATCTTAGGGGATTGATGGGAAATGTCAATCAAGAGGCTATCTTGTTTAACGATACCTTCTTCAATAATATCGCTTTTGGAGTGGAAGGAGCTACGATGGAACAGGTGGAGGAAGCCGCCCGCATCGCCAACGCTCACGATTTTATCATAGCGAGTGAGAAAGGTTACGATACCAATATCGGCGACCGGGGTGGAAAACTGTCCGGCGGACAACGCCAGCGAATCAGTATCGCCCGTGCGATCTTGAAGAATCCCCCGATCTTGATCTTGGATGAGGCCACATCCGCCTTGGATACGGAATCCGAACGTTTGGTACAAGAAGCGTTGGAGAACTTGATGAAGAATCGTACGACCGTAGTGATCGCCCACCGTCTCTCTACGATCCGTAATGCGGATGAGATCTGTGTGATGCATGAGGGTGAGATCGTAGAACGGGGCAAACACGAGGAGTTGTTGGCTTTGGATGGCTATTATAAACGACTATGTGATATGCAAAGCTTTTAGGGTGATACTGCAACCCGGGTTGCAGTGGATCGCCTCTTCGGCTTTTGATGGAAAAACAATAACAAGGAATAATCGTATGAATATGAAAGGACTTTATTTGATTTTGTTATCGTTCCTTTTCGGTTGTAATTTGCCGGATATGCAGACTGGGAAGGAGGTCTCTTATTATTTTGACCAACCAGCGCAGATATGGGAAGAAACTTTGCCTTTGGGAAACGGCCGTATCGGTATGATGCCGGATGGTGGTATTGAGCGGGAGAATGTGGTCCTGAATGAGATCTCCCTGTGGTCCGGAAGTAAGCAAGATACGGACAATCCTTATGCGTATTACTCTTTGGCGAATATTCGTCGCCTCTTATTTGAGGGACGGAATGACGAGGCACAGGATTTGATGTATAAAACTTTCGTCTGCAAAGGGACCGGGAGTAATCTGGGGGACGGTGCGAACGCTCCGTATGGGAGTTACCAATTATTCGGAAATCTAGTGCTGAGATATACGTATCCGAATGAATCGGATTCTATCGCTGAGTATCGCAGGCGGTTGAACCTAAGCGAGGCTATCGCTTCCGTCTCTTTTAAAAGGGGGAATGTGAATTATCAACGGGAAATGTTTACCTCTTTTTCCGGGGATCTGGGAGTTATTCACTTGGTAGCGGACGCAGATCGGGCCTTGAATTTCTCATTGGGTATGAATCGTCCGGAACATGCGACGATCTCTTTGGACGGAAAGGACTTGCTGATGCGGGGACAATTGCCGGACGGGGTGGATACGTTGGAGATGAAAGGGATGCGTTTCGCCTCTCGTGTCCGTATCGTCTTGCCGAAGGGGGGGGATTTGACCGCAACGGATAGTAGTTTATCGGTGCGAAGTGCCTCGGAAGCGATTATCTTGGTAAGTTTAGGTACGGATTATTTCGATAAAGACGGCGTCGGACAATCCTTGGAAAAATACTTATCGCAAGCGGAATCTAAGGATTTCTCCACCTTGCGCCGGGAACATACACTCGCTTATCGCTCCCTGTTTGATCGGGTCTCTTTGGATTTGGGAAAAGGCGAAAGGGATCATCTTCCGATCCATGAGCGTTTGGCCGCTTTCGCTCAAGATAAGAACGATCCGGGATTGGCGGCTTTATATTTCCAGTTCGGTCGATATTTATTGATTTCCTCGACCCGGCAGGGATTACTGCCCCCGAATTTGCAGGGCTTGTGGTGTAATACGATTCATACGCCTTGGAACGGGGATTATCACCTAAATATTAATTTACAGATGAATCATTGGCCAGCGGAGGTCACGAACCTCTCCGAGTTGCACCTTCCGCTGATCGAATGGACGAAACAGCAAGTCCCTAGCGGTGAACGTACGGCCAAAGCTTTTTATAACGCACGGGGATGGGTCACGCATATTTTAGGTAATGTCTGGGAGTTTACCGCCCCGGGCGAACATCCGTCGTGGGGAGCCACGAATACATCCGCCGCATGGCTATGCGAGCATTTGTACACGCATTATCAGTATACATTAGATAAGGCGTATTTGAGGGATGTTTATCCGACGATGAAAGGGGCTGCCCAATTCTTTGTGGATATGCTGGTGCAAGATCCCCGGACTAAATATCTGGTGACGGCACCTACTACCTCTCCGGAGAACGCTTATAAAATGCCAAACGGAAGTGTCGTGAGTATTTGTGCCGGATCGACGATGGACAATCAGATCTTGCGGGAATTATTTACGAATACCATTGAGGCCGCCGGGATTTTAGGTGTGGATAGCGCGTTCGCTGCTGAGTTGGCGGCGAAACGAGATCGCTTGATGCCTACGACGATCGGTAAAGACGGCCGTATTATGGAATGGCTCGAGCCGTATGAGGAGGTAGAGCCTACCCATCGTCATGTCTCTCATTTATATGGGCTTTATCCCGGGAATGAGATATCGATAGAGCATACGCCGGAGTTGGCAGAGGCGGCTCGTAAATCCTTGGAGGTCCGTGGCGATCAAAGCACGGGCTGGTCTATGGCTTGGAAGATTAATTTCTGGGCCCGTTTACAGGATGGCGATCATGCTTATAAATTGCTGGGTGATTTGTTACGTCCCTGTGTAGATGAGCATACGAAGGAGGTGAAGGGAGGAGGCTCTTATCCTAATTTGTTTTGTGCCCATCCTCCTTTCCAGATTGATGGTAATTTTGGAGGAACAGCCGGTATTGCGGAGATGTTGATACAGAGTCAATCCGGATTGATCGAGTTCTTGCCCGCTTTGCCATCTGCTTGGAAAAACGGAAGCTTTAGTGGTTTAAAAGTCCGGAATGGCGGAGAGGTGTCGGCTAAATGGACGGAAGGTCTGTTGACGGAAGCTCGATTGAAAGCGATCGTTCCCGGTTCTTTCCAGATCAAGCTTCCGGCGAATTCCGCGAACATGAGCCTCAAAAAGAACCAAAAGCCGGTTTCCCTACCTGTAGTCGATGGAAAAGTAACAGTGGACTTGTTACAAGGGGAAGAGTTTGTGTTGCAATTCTAAGTTACCATTCTGAGGGGATGAGACGCGGCATGCTGCGTCTCTACAACAAATGAGAAAAATTTAATATAACGGTAATCTATAAATGAAACCGATCGAAAGGCGTGCGGTGTCGTCCAAAGAGGCATCGAGCGCCTTCGCTCGTTCAGAGAGGTTATATTTTTTACCTATGGCGGTCAAGAAGATATGTAGATTATCATCGGCCATCGGATAGAACTCTAGTCCTCCTTGATACCCCCATGCCGTACGGTATTTTCCTTTCTCGTAAGTATCGTAGGCTTTATAGATCGATGCGCTTTCATACATTCCTTTTGCGAATAGTTGCCATTTGGGATGAAAACGATATTGTATTTCTCCCACCAGCGAAAGATAATCGATGTTTTGCATACGAACTGGTGGTTCCGGTTCCTCTTCCTCTTCTCCGGCGACTTCGGGCTGAGTCAATTCGGTCAATAATCCTAACGGATCTAATTTCCCCCGTGAATACATGACATCGAAATAAGCATAGACCGGTCCGGCCTCTATACTTTGACCGGTAAAGACGCTATACATATATTTTCCTTGGGCTTGCTCCGCGGCGGATACGGAGTATCGTAAATGAATCAACTCATCCAGAAAGTTACCGTTCCAGTTCAATGTGTAAAACAAGGGAACTCTCGGTTTCTTAAATCCTTCCGGCAGACGTCCATACTCATCTTCCATCGATCCCATACGACTGTTCGTCACCTGTAAGCGGATCTCTTGTGACTCATTCGGCTGATACCCCAGCCCGATTCCCGTAAGGTAGCAAAGGGAGTATTCATTCATATCGCTATACTCATAAATAAGCAAAGGATTCTCGTCGTACTCAAAACCACCGTAGAACACATCTTGTTTTCCGGCGGTTAAGGTAAAACGCTCATTCAGTTTATAGCCAATATACGCATATTCGATCGACTCATTCAAATTCTCCAAGGCTTGTCCCTCATAACCGCCATTCAGCGTTTGGCGATACCAATAGAATAACCGATCGTTCACTTCTCCGGTAACATCAATTTTGACATCCCTGAAACGAAAGGCGGCTTCATCCAGCTTCCCCGAGAAAAAGTCCGCGTTGAATCCTGCATGCATCTCCAAGTCCAGATTGAAAACCTTGTTGCGTTTCGGAATCTTAGTTGCGTATTCAAAAAGAGATACCGAAGAAGAATCCCGCTCTGGGATCGGAGAATTTGTCTGAGCGTAAGACGTTAACGCAGAACCGATAAATAAGAAGGCCGACAGCCAAGCCACTGTGAGTCGTTTCATTTACTGATGTTAATTATTAAAGTGGCCGCAAAGATACGAATTATTGCTCGGTTTTGCCCATATGCTTCATGACTTTAGCGTCCAGATAGAAAATGAGTTCTTCCGCTATATTCGTACAATGATCTCCGAAACGTTCCATTTTCCGGATAACACCGGCCATATATAACCCTGCCAACGCGCTACCTTTATGCTCCTCTATATATTTGGCGATAATAGCGGTAGAATTATGATTGATCTCATCGATCAAATTATCCTTCAAGAAGATACGGGAAGCGATCTCTGAGCTTTCTTTCTCAAAAGCCTCTTTGGTGAGTGAGATCATGCTTAATAACTCCGACAGCATTTCTTCTACCCGGGTTTCCTTGACCAGTTGCGGGTCAATCGGTTCCCCCTCGGGAAGGTTTCCTGCGAAACGGGCGATGCTTTCTGCGAAATCTCCCAGACGCTCTAGGTTTGTATTAATCTTATACATCGCCAATACGAAACGTAGGTCGATCGCTACCGGTGCGTACAAGGCGATGATATCCTCGCAATCACTGTCGATCTTTAGCTCGAAAGCATTTACCCGGCGTTCCCGGCTGATTACCTTATAAGCGAGTTCCTTATCTCCGGTAAGCATAGCCTCCCCTGCGTTGTATAATTGCTGGTGAACCAATGCCCACATCTCACTGATACTATTTTTTAAAGAATGAATCTCCTGCTCTATAACCTTCATACTCTTCTAATTTTCAATTTTTAATTTTCAATTACCCAAACCGTCCGGTAATGTAATTCTGTGTAGACTCTTTCTCCGGATTGGTGAAAATCTTCCGGGTATTATCATATTCAATCAATTCCCCTAAATAGAAATATCCGGTCTTGTCGCTAACACGAGCCGCTTGTTGCATATTATGGGTAACGATTACGATCGTATAATCATTTTTCAGCTCATGTATCAAATCCTCGATCTTACTGGTTGAAATCGGGTCCAACGCGGAAGTCGGCTCGTCCATCAACAAGATAGAAGGCGAGATCGCCAAGGCACGGGCGATACATAAACGTTGCTGTTGTCCGCCGGAAAGAGCGAATGCCGATTCTTTCAGTTTATCCTTTACCTCGTCCCAAAGGACGACCTGCTTTAAAGTCTTGACCACCGTCTCCTCAATATAATTCTCATCGTTGACACCGTTTACCCGCAGGCCATAAGCGACATTCTCATAAATCGTCTTAGGAAAAGGATTCGGTTTCTGGAAAACCATCCCCACGTTTTTACGTAAGCGATCCACTTTCTCACTTTTCGTATAGATATCTCTTCCATCAATTAGGATCTGACCTTCCATGCGAGTGCCCGGAATCAAATCATTCATGCGGTTGAACAGGCGGAGGAAAGTAGACTTTCCGCAACCGGACGGTCCGATGAAAGCGGTGGACGTATTCGGCTCTATCTCCATGGAAATGTTCTTCAACGCATGGAAATCCCCATAATAAAAGTCTACGTTTTTAGCATCAATCTTTATCATAATTGTCTTATTTTTTTAATTCATTTTTACCTTCTTGGCGAAATAACTACGCAAGGCATTTGCCAAAAGGTTTACTAATAATACGATGACAATCAGTACGAGTGCCGTGCCATAAGCCATTCCCCGGGAAGCCTCGATATCCGTACCGCTTGTAGATATAACATATAAGTGATAGGGTAATGCCATACATTGGTCGAAAATACTTTTCGGTAATTGCGGCAAGAAATAAGCGGCCACCGTAAAAAGGATAGGAGCGGTCTCTCCGGACACACGCCCGATCGAAAGAATCAATCCCGTAATAATATTGGGGAACGCCATCGGTAGCACGACCCTGCGAATGGTCTGCAATTTCGTAGCCCCTAACGCTAGGCTACCGTGGCGGAAAGAATCATCGATACTTTTCAAAGCCTCTTCCGTCGTACGGATGATAAGTGGCAAGGACATCAGCGCCAAGGTAAACGAACCCGCTATAATAGAGTCTCCCCATCCCAAGGTGCTTACGAATAGAGACATACCAAATAACCCGAAAACAACGGATGGGACACCACTTAGATTATTCGTCATGATACGGATGAAGCGGATGAGTTTCCCGTTCGTGGCGTACTCGTTCATATAAATACCACTCATGATGCCGATAGGAAAACTAATCAAGCTACTTCCGATCACTAAATAGAGTGTACCTACGATAGCCGGAAAAATCCCCCCGGAGGTCATGCCCTCTTGGGGTGCTTGTGTCAGGAAATCCCAACTGATCACGCTCGCTCCCTTTAAGATAATGAATCCCAGTATTACGAATAAGATCACTACTACCAAATAACTCAGGAAAGAAAAGAAACCGAAAGCAACCTGTTGAGAGGCCCGTTTTCTCTTGTCTATATTCCCTAAATGTTGAATAGGTGCCATATCTTTAATTAAATTTTACGTTTGGATGAAATATATTCTACGGCGATGCTCAACCCCAAGGTGATGAGGAACAACACGACTCCCAGCATAAACAAGGCTTGGTAATGTGCTCCACCTGCGGGGGCCTCACCCAATTCCGCCGCTATCGTGGCAGGAATTGTCCGTACCGGTTCGAAGAACGAGGTAGGGATAACGGCGGCGTTTCCGGTTACCATCAATACGGCCATCGTCTCACCGATCGCACGTCCTATACCTAATACGACAGCGGACGTGATACCGGATATGGAGTAGGGGATTATTACTTTATAGATGGTTTGCCATTGCGTGGCTCCCAATGCCAAGCTGGCCTCTTTCATGGCTCGTGGTGTAGTTCGCATGGCATCTTCCGCTACCGTGATGATGGTCGGCAACGCCATGATCGCTAAAACCACGCTTCCGGCGAAAGCGGTCTCGCCTACCGGAAGGTCTAAGGTCTTTTGGATAAGGGGAACGATCACCACCAATCCGAAGAAACCATAAACGACTGAGGGAATACCTGCCAGCAACTCGATAAGCGGTTTTAATAAATTGCGTGTTTTTGTATTGGCGATCTCTGCCATATAGATCGCTACCGCTACTCCGAAGGGGAGGGATAAGGCGATCGCACCTATACTTACCAACAGCGTTCCTAGTAATAGAGGGATCAGCCCAAAGATCGGAGCGGGAGTTGAGGTCGGATACCATTTCGTCCCTCCAAAGAATTCCGAAGGCTTGATCGTGGCTCCCGATATGATTTTTCCCGTAAAGTTTTCCGACTTGTATTGTTCCGGAAAGAATGCGATAATCCCGGGCTCTTTATGGATAAGTTCATTGATTTTCTCGGGAACATATTGAAATTCTTCACCTAGCTCTTCTTCCGTATAATAGTTGGTTAGATCCGAGAACCGGAAGACTAGTATATCTTGATTTTCTCCGTTTAAATCTTCCCAATTGGTGATATTGGCATCGAAGACATCCATGATTTGCTCGGGCGACAAATGTTCGACCGGATTTTCCTGATTCACGGCCAATATATATCCTTCCTCTACCTCCGGGCTGTTAAAAAGACCTGCGGCCTCTTTAAATAAGAAGACAATGATCAACAAGATCGTAAAGCTACTGACGCTTCCACTGATCAAAAATCCTCCTTCCACTAATTTTTCAATAAACTTTCTCACAATCTTTGCCTATTTATTCTGATGCAAAGAAAGGATATCCATATTAAGAAGCTGTTAAGCCTGTTTGAAAGAATTATTACAAACATATTACGAGTTTGTAATATATACAATTGAAATAAAAAAGGCTCCGTTATGCGGAGCCTCAAAATATATTGGAGATTATAGATTTTCTAGCCATTTTTTACCAGGCTTGGTATATAGCCATACGAGGAATCCACCTCCAACAATAGCACTGATCGTGAAAACTAAACTTAGCATATCCATAATAAACCTTATTTAAAAATTTTATTTCCAATCCAGGCGAATATCACTGTTGCTATTCCACCAACGATAGCTCTATATATAAATATTGACTCTTTTAGCTCTGTATCAAAAGTAGCAATACCTCCAATAACCAGACCCGCAAAAGTTAATTTAGCCAAATCATAGAAGAACTTTCCCAGGTTTTCTCTACGGGATTGATCTCTTTCCCTGCTTTCTTTTTTTTCATCCTGTTGTTTCTCCCAGTTTCCCATATAACAAAGATATGAATAGTTTTTAGATAAACAAAAGGCCATCCCGAAATTATTCGGAATGGCCTTGAGATAAGTATGTAATATGTTTGTATTACTTATTATACTTGCTCCAATCCACATTGTGCATATCTCCGCTGGCCGCTAGTTCCTCATGGAAAGCGAAACAGCATTTCAGGTTTTGAGGCGTATGTCCCTTGATACCCATAGCGAGGTACTCTTCCAATAACGGTTTGTAATCCGGGTGAACACAATTGTCGATGATACAACGAGCGCGTTGGATCGGAGATTTACCGCGTAAGTCCGCTACACCATATTCCGTGATGATGATCTTCACGGAGTGCTCGCTATGATCCAAGTGAGATACCATCGGTACGAACGCACTGATCTTTCCATCCTTCGCCGTAGACGGAGTCGTGAAGATCGACAACATAGCCGAACGGGTAAAGTCGCCGGAACCACCGATACCATTCATCATACGAGTACCGGATACGTGTGTAGAGTTGATATTACCGAAGATATCAGCCTCCAAAGCCGTATTGATCGCAACCAAACCTAAACGGCGGGCAACCTCCGGATTGTTTGAGATCTCTTGCGGACGAAGCAAGATCTTATCCTTGAAGAAATCAAGATTAGCGTAGATCTCACGGATCACCTCGTTACTTACGGACAAAGAGCAACCGCTGGCGAATTTAACGCGACCTTGTTTCATCAATTCGATAACCGCATCTTGAATAACCTCAGTATATACATTGAATGCGGGGATAGACTCATTAGCTCCCATGCAGCCCAAGACTGCGTTAGCCACGTTACCTACGCCACTCTGCAATGGAACGAATTCTTTCGGAAGACGGCCGGCCTTGATCTCGCTAACCAAGAAGTCCGCAACGTTTTTACCGATCGCCATCGTAACATCATCCAGCGGAGAGAATTTTCCACCTTCATTCGGCTCATCGGTCCTTACCACACCAACGATCTTAGCCGGGTCTACTTTTACACAATCGTTACCGATCCTGTCAGAAGGAGTGTAGATAGGGATCTCACGGCGTAAAGGAGGATCAGCCGGCTCGTAAATATCATGCATACCGCGGATTTCTTTCGGGTGACGGCAGTTCAACTCAACGATGATACGGTCTGCCATACGACAGATAGTAGGTAAGATACCAACACCTGAAGTCGGAACGATCTCACCATCCTCAGTAACATCGGCAGCCTCTACGATCGCTACATCGATCTTACCCAAGAATCCGTAACGCAAGCTTTGTGCCAATTCAGACAGGTGCAAATCGAAATATTGTGCCTGATGAGCGTTTAATGCGGCACGTAAGTCTTTGTTCGATTGGTACGGTGTACGGAATTTGATGGCGTTAGCGCGAGCCAACTCTCCGTCTAGCTTATCACCGGTAGAAGCACCGGTAAACATACCGATTTGGAAAGGGTTACCTTTAGCGTGTTCTTCCGCTGCCTTCCGGGCGATAGCTCCGGGAACGACTTTCGGGCATCCTGCGGGTGTAAAACCACTGAAACCAACATTGTCATTATGATGCACATAAGATGCGGCTTCTTCAGCTGTAATGAATTTTAATGCCATGATAATTAGTTTTTATGTTTTTAGGTAAATACTTACTGTTCAATATTTCGGGCGCAAACTTACATAAAATTACGCTGAATCGAATATAAGTGTGGCGTAAATTAATACTTCCGGTTTAGAATCTCCGCACAAATGATCGCTTTCTTCAATTCCTCGATGTCTCTGAAGGTATCTTCCGGCATAAGCCCCGGTTCTTCCTCGATAGCACTCATCCTTACGGATGGCCGGGTCGCGATATGATTCGGGATATTCTTCTCGGCGGAAAGGAATGGAGATGAGGCAGGCGATGAGGTTACGACTTGCGGTTTCTCAACCTTTGGCGTTACCTGCTTTTGTCGGGGAGCGGGCTTAGGTTTTTGCGTTTCCTTTTGCATATCCTCCAGTATCTCCCAGAAGCCTTTTCCTTCTGTAGGCTGGTCATTAGGCACGATTTCCCTGTCGGGTTGCCCCAATATATCGGGGCGACTCTTCTTCTTTTTGTCTTTCGAACTGAATAAGCCACTGACGGCGGCGATAATCAGGAAAACAATATATAACCAATCTCCTACGTTATCCATAAACTTTGATTATTTTTGCACCTCCAAATGTAAGAAGAATAATTGAGAAGTGAAAAGATGGGAGTATATAAAACATCAGATAGGTATAAAAGTAAATAAGGGTAACTTCACAGCCACCCTTATTCGATTTAACCAAAACCTTAACTATGAAAAAATTTACGTTTTTCGAATGCAAATATAACGGTGGGATTCGAACTATGCAAGCGTTTGCGTAATTATTTTTAAGAATCTTGCTTATTTAAATTCTATTAACATATAGTATGGTAAATCAAGAAAACGGTGTGGACTTAAAATCCGCTACCCAAAGCGATGAACGAAAGTTGTTTATCGAGACCTACGGCTGTCAGATGAATGTGGCGGACAGCGAAGTTGTAGCTTCTATCATGAAGATGGATGGCTATAGTATGACGGAGAATATCGAGGAGGCGGATGCCATCTTCGTGAATACTTGCTCCGTACGCGACAACGCCGAACAGAAAATCTATGGGCGGCTACAGTATTTCCAGTCTTTAAAACGGAAAAAGAAGTCATTAATTGTCGGTGTATTGGGATGTATGGCCGAACGAGTGAAGGAAGACCTGATCCATGTGCATCATGCCGACTTGGTGGTAGGACCGGATTCTTATCTGGACTTGCCGAACTTGGTGGGAGCGGTAGAGCACGGAGAGAAAGCGATCAACGTGGAGCTTTCTACCCAAGAGACCTATAAGGATGTTATTCCTTTGAAGTTACCGGGCGTACATATCTCCGGTTTCGTGTCTATTATGCGCGGTTGTAATAATTTTTGTACGTATTGCATCGTACCTTATACAAGAGGACGCGAGCGTAGCCGGGATATCGAGAGTATCTTGAATGAGATACGGGATATGCACGAGAAAGGCTTTAAGGAAGTTACGTTGTTGGGACAAAATGTAAACTCCTATTCTTTCGAGAAAGAAGGTGAGACCATAACCTTCCCGATCTTGTTGGATCGTGTGGCGAAAGAGGTTCCCGATATGCGAATTCGTTTTACGACCTCCCATCCGAAGGACATGAGCGATGATACCTTACGTGTGATTGCCGCGAACGACAATATCTGTAAGTTTATCCATCTGCCTGCCCAATCTGGCAGCAGTCGCATCTTGAAGGTCATGAATCGTAAATATACTCGTGAATGGTATCTGGACCGTATAGCGGCGATCCGTCGTATCGTACCGGATTGCGCTATCTCGACTGATTTATTCTGCGGTTTCCATTCCGAGACCGAGGAGGATTATCAAGAGACTTTATCCTTGATGCGTGAAGTGGGATATGATAGTGCTTTCTTATTTAAATATTCTGAGCGTCCGGGTACATATGCCGCTAGCCATTTGGAGGATAATGTACCGGAAGAAGAGAAGGTACGCCGTTTGCAAGGTATGATCGATTTGCAAAATAAGTTGTCCGAGGAAAGTAACTTGCGGGATATAGGCAAGACTTTCGAGGTTCTGATAGAAGGATTCTCGAAACGTTCCCGTGAGCAGTTGTTCGGACGAACCAGCCAAAACAAGGTGGTTATCTTTGACAAGAAGAACTATCATGTAGGTCAATTCATAAAAGTCAAGATTCATAAGGCTTCCTCGGCAACCCTGTTCGGGGAACCTGTGGAGGAATAAGAAAAAGAAAACGCCAATACGTTCCATTTCGAGCGATATTGGCGTTTCTCTTATTATCTTCTATCTTTGGAATATCTCCGGGTATTTGTTGATGAAATAAACCGGCGTGCAACTCCATGCGTGGCAATAACTATTGATCGGGAAAAATCCGTAAGGTGATAATTCGTCATTGTTCGGATCATATACCTCCCAGAATGTATCGGCTCCTTTATTCACCATGCCGCCCCAATAACTGGTTAAGAGCGAACGGGCCTCTTGCCGCATTCCACATTTCAACAAGGCTTCCATTACATAATGATAAGCGTACGGACATCCCGGATAGCATGCGTCGGGCATCGATAGGACGGTGGCCATTGCTTTTGCTCCTTCCTTGGCGGTAAGCGTCTCCGATAGAATCATCCACACTTGTGATAGGTAAGACACCTGACGGTTAGGGCCGCTTACGATCACCCCGTTCTTTTGGTCATAGAATGTTTTCCGGGCGGCTTTCTTTATCTGGCCGGCGATACGAGGCCAATCTCTAGCCTCCTTCTCTTTTCCCAGCATTTTAGCTAGCTCATAGCTTTTCTCTAATGAGAATGCCGTAAGTCCCTGCATAGATGCTTGGCGATCATAATTATCTTTCCAGTCGAATACCAACCAATAAATCGGTTTCTTTTGCATATCGTAGATCCAATCGTCCGAGTATTGACGCAAGGCCATCTCTATTTGGCGGACCACTACCGGCCATAAGTCCAAGGCGACCTCCTTGTCTCCGGTCTCTTTCAGGTATTCCAGCAACGCTACGTTATACAGCAGGGAATAGTCCAAGCAATGCGTACCGTTTTGCGGATGAGGGGTCGGTGTCTCCAATACGGTGGCGTGCAGTAGTCCTTCATCATTGGCTAGAGCCGCTAATAAATAGAGGCAACGTTTCGTCAAGTCGTGGTTTTTATACGACCATGCGTTCGCTAGCGCCTCCAGATACAAGTCTCCGATCCATAACCGGCGATCCCGTTTCGGGCCATCCTCATAGACGGTCTGCATACATTCTTTTAATGTAAGCAATCCTACCTCATTGATTTTACGGATCAAGGGATCGGTCGTGGAAGCCAGTGGCAATGGAGCCGTCTTAGCCGATGTCTGCGCACGGAACGTTAGCTTGTCGAAGGCGAAATCGAAACTGGAAGCGCCTAGCAACTCTATCTTGAGATACCGGAAAGACACCCTTCTGGGAATGGAGGCCTCTATGGGTACGGTCATTAGCGTCATCACCTCATCTTGTAGCCAAGCCCTTGACAGACCGCCCGGATAAGGGTCGAAAGGCGTGTTCAATTCCGAGGGAACTTCGGCGAACGTGAATTTGATACGTACCGGAGCGTCCGAAACCTGTTGGCTAAGGAGCTTGAGCGAGAAATCCAAATACCCCGTCAGATGCTCACCGAAGTCAACTATAACCGATGGATGTTTCTTCAGGGACTCATTGAATAACAGGTCCGTGCTTCCTTCGTCCCGCATGCGCCAACCTTGGTAGGCTGACGCGTCTTTGATGGAAGTGACCCGTTTGACCGGCTTATGTTCCGTATAGGTTAACACTGGCTTGCAGGCCTCACTCTTTTGAAGCCATGAAGCGCTTTCTTTGAAATAACGACTTTGTGCTGATAGGGTGAATACACCGACACAGCATAGTAAACTTAGCAGGATTTTCATATGTGCTCTTTTCATGATGCGAATATAAGAATAACTTCGTTAATATCCGGGATTTTGTTTAAGCTCGCTGTTCAAGTCGATTTCTCGCAGAGGTATGGGCAACAAGCATTTATCTGGGTTGAACAGATAAGCGTTCGCCACGGGTTGAACACCGTCGGGCCAATAATAAGATTCGGGATTTGCCTTTATCTTTTGTCCATGTCGTGTCATGACTTCCACGGCTCGTCCCGTTCTCAGAAGGTCTGTCCAGCGTTTGTTCTCGAATGCCAGCTCGATCCGTCTCTCTTGGTAGATAGACTCTCTCAACGCATCTACATTCTGGGATTTGACAGGAGCTAATCCCGCCCTTCCCCGGATACTCGCTTGCCCGAAGGTGTTATTCAGATAATGGATAGCCTCGTCCGGCCTATTCTGCTCGTTGATAGCTTCCGCCAGAAAGAGCAATACCTCCGCGTACCTGTAGACCGGCCAGTTGTCATCCGTGTAATAGGGTTTTATATGCTCATGAAAATATTTTTTGATAAAAGGATAGGCGGTTATTCCCGGAGCTGGCTCATAGTCAACTATACTTTTCACGCCGGTAGCGTCGAGGGCATAGCTATCGGTGAGCTTACCTTCCACCATACCGATGGATGCGTCCAACCGTTTGTCTCCCTTTTCGTATGCGTTGATTAGATCGATCGTAGGGGTGTTAAACCCTCCATGGTCTACGTTGGAAGGACAAGGATTAGGGGTTGTTCCCGTGATGGCGGACGGATTCGTCATATAGGGCAAGAATCTGTATATGAAATCACTTTGCTGTCCTAATGAGGCGTCTTGCATGTATTGGATCTCGAAGATAGATTCCTTATGGTTCTTGTTCGAGATGGAATAGATGGAGCCGTAATCCGCTAATAACTCATACTCGCCTGAGGATACCACCTCTTTCAGCGTTTGTTCTGTTTCCGCCCATCGTTTTAGTACCATGTATACGTTTCCCAATAAGGTCTGTGCGGAGCCTTTGGAAGCTCTTCCTACCTCTTGCCTTGATTTTACAGGTAGGAGATCACTGGCTTCCTGTGCGTCTTTTATGATTTGCTCATATACTTCGTCTACGCTCGCACGGGGTTTAAATGCCTCCTCATACACAGTAGAGGGTGTCGTATGCAGAGGTACGCCGCCAAAGTATTGTACTAGGTTGAAATAGCTGAATGCCCGAAGGAACAAAGCTTGTCCTTTGAGGTTGTTTTTTGCTTCCGCGTCAAAATCCGCTTGGTCTATTTCTGAGATAATCCGGTTACATCGTCCGATGATTACGTAGCAGTTATTATACTTCGTACCGACATTACCATTGGTGGATGTCTCAAGGAACTGATCCGGATCTTCTCCGTCCAAGGATGATTTGGCGATATGGATGATATACGTCGTATTATCCGATTTGGCCTCTCCCAGATTCCACTCTTCCGTGTTGTACATGTTCCGTAAAGGTTCGTAAGCTCCATTTACGGCTTGCCTGAAATCCTCCTCGTTCTGGTAGAAGTTCTCGGCTGTGATCTCGCTATACGGCGTAAGATTCAAGAAATCACTACAGGAGGCACAACTACATCCTAAAGCGATGCTTATGGCTATATTGAATATCGTTTTCATATATTTTGTATAATTAGATAGTTAGAAGTTAACATTTAAACCCAGCGTAATGGTCCGTGGAACGGGATAGGTGGTATAATCGAATCCTTGTTGCAAGCTATTCGCCGTTGTTCCCGTATTGCTGATATTCACCTCGGGATTAGCGCCGATGTAGCTAGTGAACGTATATACGTTCTGGAAACTGACGTAAGCTCGTAATCCTTTAATGATATCCCGGTTTCTTAACGGAATTTGGTAGCCTAAGGTGATATTCTTGATTGTCAAGTAGTTTCCGTTATAAAGGAAACGGGAACTGAACCAGTCACGTTCTGGTGCCGTGGTACCCATCTTGGTCGTTCCATAACGGCCGTTACCCGGATTTTCCGGTGATTTCCAGCGATTGTCTACCGCTTTATACACGTTGAACACACCATCCAGATTTCCAGCGAACTGATCTACCATATTGGCTAACTCAAAACCAAAACCGCCGGATACGACAATTGACAAATCGAAATTCTTGTAGGTGAACGAGTTTGTCATGCCTACTATCCATAAAGGGACCGGATTGCCGATGATATCGCGGTCATCCCCTTGGGTAACTTTGCCATCCCCGTTCACATCCTTGAAGCGAATGGTTCCGACATCGGCTTGCGCATGCTTCGGGTATTTGTCGAATTCTTCCTTGTTCTTGTAGACCCCTTCCCATACTAAGCCGTAAAACTGTCCGATCCGTTCCCCTACTTGCGTGATGTTGTTGCCGATGATCGGGGCGTCATCTACACCCAGTTGCAAGCATTTATTGTCATTGTAAGATACGTTCAGGTCGGTAGTCCATTGTAATTTGCCTGTCAGGTTCTTGGAGGATACGCTTAATTCATGTCCCCAGAACTTCAGTTTGCCTGCGTTCGATTGGATATTGTAGAAGCCGGAAGAGATCGGTACCTCTAGCGAGAACAGCAGGGCGTCCGTTCGCTTGCTATAGTAATCGTACATGATGGATAAGCGATTATTGAAGAAACCGACATCCAGACCGACATCGACTTGCTTATTCCTTTCCCAGCCCAGATTCGGGTTTCCCATTCCCGAGATGCTTCTGCCGCTGGCCAAGGCGTTATTGAAGTTGCTGTTCGTGGTAGTGATTGTCGCCAAATGCGTATAGTTACCGATTTGGTCGTTTCCCACGATACCGTAGCTGATACGGGCCTTGAGGAAAGAGATCGTTTTCTCCAATGGTTTCATGAACTCCTCGTCCGAGAGTATCCAGCCCGCCGATACGGATGGAAAATTACCCCAACGATTGTTCTTACCGAAACGGGAGGAACCATCCCTACGCATCGCCGCGCTTAAAAGGTACTTTCCTTTGTAATTATAGTTTATACGGCCGATATAGGATAAAAGGGACCATTCGTTTATGTTTCCATCCGCCGTGATGGTAGGGGCGGCATTGAATGTCGATATTTTATCGTCGGGAAAGTTCGTTCCGGTCACCATCGTATATTCGCTATGATATTTTTGTGCGGATATGCCGAACAGGAGATCAAAGGAATGATCTTTTATCTGCTTGCTGTAGGTGGCGGTATTCTCCCACAGCCAAGTGTAGAATAGATTATTGGATTCCTTCGCCTCGGGAATCTGATAGGGAGCCTTATAGATCTCTCCGGAGGTGGAGGGCTTGAACGAGTTCCATTTATTCTGTGTCAAGTCCGCGTTGATGCTGGTCTTTACTTTTAAATCTTTGACCGGCTCTACCTCCAAGAAGGCGTTCGCGATCAGATGGGTGTTCTGGGTCTTGTTCTTGTTGAGGCGAACCACATTATACCAGTTTGGGTTATCGAACAATCCCGGCCCACTGGCCACAAGCGGAATACTGCCATCCTCATTCTTATAGGGGGCGAGAGGTGTTGTCAACATAGCTCCTTGCAGGATGGAACCTTTATCTTCCGTCCAGTTACCGTCCGATTGCGGGCTATTATTGATGGAGAAGCTAGGCGCTAGGTTCACGCCTACCTTGACGATCTTCGAGAATACGTATTCCGTATTGGCTCGTGCGGAGAACCGTTGGTAATTAGAGTTTGTCAACACTCCGTCTTGGTTGAAATAGCTGGCTACGGTGGATGATTTAAACTTCCCGTCTCCATTGCTGTACGACAAGCTGTAATTCTGGATAGCGGCGGGACGGAATAATACGTCATACCAATCCGTGCCTTTACCCAGCGCTTCGGGATGTTGGTAAGCGGGATCGACCGCCAATCCGTTCTCTTCGGCAATCTCTTTCCTGAACCGTGCGTATTCGGAGGCATCCATCATATCCGGCCTCCCTTTCTCGGGTACGTATTGTATGCCTCCATATACGTCGACGCTTAGTTTTTTCCCCGATTGGGCAGTCTTTGTCTGTATCAATACGACTCCATTGGCAGCCCGGGAACCGTAAAGTGATGTGGCGGAAGCGTCTTTTAGCACACTGATACTTTCTATCTCGTCCGGATTGATCGTGCTGATATCGCCTACGATAGGCATTCCGTCCACTACATAAAGAGGCGTGGTTCCTCCGGACAGTGACGCTTGTCCCCTGATTCGCATGGTCATTCCTTGTCCGGGTTTACCGGATACTTGATTGATTTGGACACCGGCGAACTTGCCTTGCATCTTTTGCGAGATCTGGGCTACGGGCATATCCGCCATCTCTTCCGACTTGATGGATTGCACGGAGCCGGTTACCGCCCGCTTGATCTGTGTTCCGTACCCGACTACTACCACTTCATCGAGCTTCTGCGTGTCTTCCCGCAGCTGTACCTTGATATGATTCTCTCCTGCGCCGACCATAACGTCCTTGCTGTTATAGCCGATAAAAGATACTTGCAGGGTTTCACCATCCGATAATTCGATCGAGAATTTACCATCTAGATCCGTGATTGTCCCATTATTGGTACCTTTCACCACTACGTTCGCCCCGATGATAGACTCTCCGTTAGCGTCGAGCACGACACCTGTCACTTTTCTTGTTCTCTGTTGGGTTACGGAATTATCCTTCCGCTCCGTAGACGGGTTCTCTTGTGATGGGTTTGTAGCGATTGCCAATGCCGGCGATACGCAGAGGAAGAGCAAAGACAATGATCCCATCGCCACATTCCAAGTTCTCATTTTACTTTTCATACTTTTCATTTGTTCATAATTGAATAGATAATGTTAACTACATACGATAAGTCTGATAGATTCAGATTAACTAATACATTATTAGATATACTCCATAGGCTATATGTTATAAAGTTATTAAGTACCGTAGGAACTCAATGGGTAATTTTATGTATAGGATATTAGAGGAGAGTGGTTTAGGATTGATTGCCGATCTGTCATGTCATTTATCTAACAAGAAATGTCATTTTTGTAACCATTTGATTCTTATTACTTCCCATCTTTGCCATATCGAAAGAGAGAGATAGTAAGGATTTAGTTCCTACGGAACTGTGGTTTTTTCTTGCGTATTATTTATAGTACACGTACGTAAATTATGTTTATAGCTTCCCTTTTCATAATAGCGACAGCTTACCTTGATTTTTATTAGCCGTTCTTTTGGGTTCTTAATGCATTGTACTGATATTTTTCTGGAGTGGTACCTTGAGTATGAAATGAAAAAACTAAATCATCTACCATATCTGCCATTATCTATATAAGTATCTAATTATAAGAAATTTGTTGAATGGTGGTAGATAATAAACATCTACCACTATCAGCTTGCATCTACCACTATTTACTGCTTTTCAACCACTAAATGCAGCCGTTCACTATTCGCTAACCACATTACTCGTTCTGCGAGGGTATGCCAACAGGTTGCCTGCTTGGTTATTTGTATACCTTGTGTGCTGATTTAATGTATTGAATAATAGGTATTTATAGTTTTTTAGGCATAAAACAAAAGTTTTCATAGCGGAAAACTTTTGTTTTGTGCTTACGAAACTTTAGTTTTCCCTAGAAGAAACTTTAGTTTTCTCTAGGAGAAACTCTTTGTTCCCCTAAGGGAAATGTCTTTTCCTGATTTATCTAGACACTTTTTTTGTTTATAAACGTAATC